>JAJPYP010000092.1 GCA_021204885.1 Prevotellaceae bacterium | reverse complement strand
AGTATTTGCCGGCTATAACGGCACTTCCACTTATTGGGGCAAGAAGAGCAAGTAACGCGCTTCTTTCCCTATAAAGCTGTATGAAATTAGCGGGAAACAGACGTTTCTCCTACCTTTACTATAAAACTGCCCGTGAACTCATGGAGTTCCGGGCAGTTTTTTTGCTTTTATGTTACATAACATACGAAGCTGTGGATACAGTACGGAATAAAAGTGTTACTTTTACACTCGAAAGCAGATAAACTACTAATTCACAAATAAAATAAGTCATGAAGAATTATTCCCTTTTGGCAGGAGCAGCGGCTTTAATCCTTGCATCCTGCGCACAGAATCCGCAACCGGCTAAAACGTTGTCCGGTTTGGTGCAAGCGGACTTCCAAACGGAGGTAAACGGTATGCAGACCGACCTGTACACGTTGAAGAACCAAGCAGGCATGGAGGTGTGCGTCACCAACTTCGGCGGACGTATCGTGTCCATTATGGTACCCGACAAGAACGGGGAGATGCAAGATGTGGTTTTGGGCTTCGACAGCGTGGCCGACTACATTCACCAACCGAGCGATTTCGGCGCTTCCATCGGCCGTTATGCCAACCGCATCAACCACGGACAGATTGTACTCGACGGCGACACCATCCAGCTGCCCATCAACAACTACGGACATTGCCTGCACGGTGGCCCCACCGGCTGGCAATACCAAGTGTACGAAGCCAACCAGCTTGACGACACCACGTTGGAACTGACGCGTGTATCGCCCGACGGCGACAACAATTTCCCCGGCAACGTTACCGCCACGGTGGTCTATAAACTTACCGAAGACAATGCCATCGATATCAACTACAGTGCCGTGACCGACAAGAAGACCGTCATCAACATGACCAACCACTCTTACTTCAACCTCTCGGGTGATCCTTCGCAAGCCGCTACCGACCATATCCTTTATATCAATGCCGACAACTACACCCCGGTTGACAGCACCTTCATGACAACGGGCGAAATACTTCCCGTAGCCGATACCCCGATGGACTTCACCACCCCCAAAGCCGTAGGTACCGACATCGACAACTACGACTTCGAGCAGCTCAAGAACGGTAATGGATATGACCACAACTGGGTATTGAACACCGCCGGCGACATCACGCAGGTAGCCGCCCGGCTCACCTCTCCCCAAAGCGGCATTACCTTGGAAGTCTATACCGATGAACCGGGCATCCAAGTGTATAGCGGCAACTTCCTTGACGGGACATTGACAGGCAAGAAAGGCATTGTCTACAACCAGCGCGCCTCTGTCTGCTTGGAGACACAACACTATCCCGACAGCCCCAACAAGCCCGAATGGCCTTCCGTCATCTTGGAGCCGGGCGACACCTACCACAGCGAGTGCATCTTCAAGTTTTCTGTAGAAGAATAAACCATCCGTACAATCAACTTTAAATAAATACCATTATCATGAATTGGAGTTCACATGAATTTATCTGGCTCGACTGGTTAATCTTGGCCGTCGGCATCTTGGCGGTCGTCTGGGCTGTATGGCGTGCCGTCGTGAAAGACAAACGTATGCAAAAAGGAGCCAACAGCGAAGATTACCTTTTCGGTAAAGGCGAGCCTTGGTACATCATCGGCGCCGCCATTTTCGCCGCCAACATCGGTTCCGAACACTTGGTAGGCTTGGCCGGTACAGGCGCCAAAGCAGGTGTGGGCATGGCCCACTGGGAGATGCAGGGTTGGATGATCCTGCTCTTGGGATGGCTCTTTGTCCCCTTCTATCAACTTCTGAACAACAAATTGGGCAAAATCATCACCATGCCCGATTTCCTGAAATACCGTTATACCCCGCGCACCGGTTCATGGCTCTCCATCATCACGCTGATTGCCTACATCCTTACCAAGGTGAGCGTCACGGCCTATACAGGCGGCATCTTCCTTGAATTCCTCTTGGGCTTGCCCTTCTGGTACGGTGCCATCGGACTGATTGTACTCACCGGTATCTTCACCGTATGCAGCGGTATGAAAGGCGTCATGACCATCTCGGCCATCCAGACGCCTATCTTGATTATCGGTTCCTTCTTGGTACTCTTCCTGGGACTTTCCGCACTTGGCGGCGGCAGCATCGCCACCGGTTGGTCCGAGATGATGGATCATGCACGTAACTTCATGAACGTGAACCAAGCCACAGGCGTGGCCTACGGTGCCAACCACATGTTCCACTGGACACCGGCCGACCCCATGTATCAGGATTATCCCGCATTCTGGGTATTCATCGGTGCCTCCATCATCGGTTTCTGGTACTGGTGCACCGACCAGCACATCGTACAACGTGTATTGGGGCAGCGTAAAGGCGAGCCCAACGAAGATGTAATGAAACGTGCCCGCCGCGGTACTATCGCCGCCGGTTATTTCAAGATACTGCCCGTGTTCATGTTCTTGATTCCCGGTATGGTGGCCGCTGCGTTGGCCGCTAAAGGCGAGTTCGACATGTCCAATACAGACGCCGCCTTTGCCGTCATGGTGAAAGACGTGCTTCCCGCCGGTGTGAAAGGTATCGTTACCATCGGTTTCATCTGTGCCTTGGTAGCCTCCTTGGCCGCCTTCTTCAACTCCTGCGCTACCCTGTTCACAGAAGACTTCTACAAGCCCATGTGCAAAGGCAAGTCAGAAGCCACCTACGTATTGGTAGGACGTATCGCCACGGTAGTGGTCGTCATCCTCGGTATGGTATGGATTCCCGTCATGATGAGCTTGGGTAGCCTTTACGATTACTTGCAGGGTATCCAGTCGTTGCTTGCCCCCGCCATGGTAGCCGTATTTGCCATGGGTATCTTCTCCAAGCGCGTCACGCCGAAAGCCGGCGAGACAGCCATGATTGTTGGCTTCCTTATCGGTATGGTAC
>JAJPYP010000193.1 GCA_021204885.1 Prevotellaceae bacterium | reverse complement strand
ATACAACAAAAGCTATTGCCGTTTATGGAAAATTGCGGATATTTGCAAAAGATAATGTGTAAACACGAAGAACCGCCGGATTTGTTTATGGCGGAAATCTACCGCGCATGAACACATTGTCAAATTACACACCACTTTAGCACATTGTAAAAAATGATTGCATCCATTCAAGCGCTTTTGCAGAAAGAGGCGCAAGCCGTATTGAATATCCCGGTGACGGAGGCATACGAAAAGGCCGTTACACTCATCGTGGAACAGATACACCGCAAGAAAGGGAAATTAGTCACTTCGGGCATGGGTAAGGCGGGGCAAATCGCCATGAACATCGCCACCACCTTCTGTTCCACCGGCATTCCCGCCGTCTTCCTGCACCCCAGTGAGGCCCAGCACGGTGATTTGGGCATCTTGCAAGAGAACGACCTGCTGTTGCTCGTCTCCAACTCTGGCAAGACACGCGAAATCGTGGAGTTGACCCAGCTGGTCCGCAACCTGAATCCTCGGCTCCAGTGCATTGTCATCACCGGCACCCCCGACAGCCCGTTGGCCAAGGAAGCCACCGTTTGCCTCAGCACGGGCAGTCCCAAGGAAGTCTGTCCTTTCGGCCTAACCCCCACCACCTCCACCACGGCTATGACCGTCATCGGCGACATCCTCGTGGTGCAGACCATGCTTCAGACGGGATTTACCATCGACCAATACTCCAGACTCCACCACGGCGGTTATTTGGGTGAGAAATCGAGGTCTTTATGCGAAAAGTAGTCGGTATCGGCGAGACCATTCTGGACATTATCTTCCACGGTGGGCAGCCCACGGCAGCTGTGCCGGGCGGCTCCGTTTTCAACGGCATCATTTCATTGGCGCGGGCAGGCGTCCCGGTAAGTTTCATCAGCGAGACGGGCAATGACCGTATCGGGCAGATTATCTTGCAATTCATGCGGCAAAACGGCGTGCCCACCGACTGTGTCAACGTCTTTCCAACCGGGAAATCCCCCGTTTCCATCGCATTTCTCAATGACAAGCACGATGCCGAATATATCTTCTATAAGGATTACCCCAAACAACGCCTGGAGGTGGACTTCCCCGAACTCGCGCCCGACGACATCCTCATGATAGGCTCCTATTTCGCCCTGAACCCCGTGTTGCGCGGTAAAGTAGTGGAGTTGTTGGAGAAGGCACGCCGCAAAGGAGCCATCATCTATTACGACCCCAACTTCCGCGCCCCGCACAAGGTCGAAGCACTTAAGCTCATGCCGGTCATAATTGAGAACTTTGAGTATGCCGATGTGGTACGCGGCTCTCAAGACGATTTCTACAATCTCTACGGCCTTGTCGATGCCGACAGGATATATGAGGACAAAATCAAGTTCTACTGCCCCAATTTCCTTTGCACGGCCGGTGCCGGCAACATCGCCCTGTGCACGGCAAGCATCCGAAAGGATTACCCCATTCCACCGATAAATGCCGTCAGTACCATCGGGGCGGGCGATAACTTCAACGCCGGCATAGTTTACGGTCTGTTGAAATACGGTATCCTGCACGATGACATCCCTACCATGACAGAGGGCGACTGGGACAAGGTCGTTGCCTCGGGTATCACCTTCTCCACAGAGGCCTGCCGCAGCCTGAACAACTCCATTTCCTGTGAATTTGCAGGGAAATTGCGCGAAGTGTAACGAGTGAAGCAAAAAATACGTAACTTTGCAGCCCGAAAAACAAACACTTATCCAAGTTTAATGAAGACATTCGAAGAGCTGGGTGTGTCGCCCCAGATACGCCGCGCCATTGAAGAGATGGGCTATGTACAACCCATGCCCGTGCAAGAGGAAGTAATACCCTACCTTTTAGGAGAGAATAACGACATCGTGGCATTGGCCCAGACAGGTACCGGCAAGACCGCTGCCTTCGGCCTGCCGCTCATTCAGAAGACCGACGTGAGCCGCGAGGTGCCCCAATCTCTCATTCTCTGCCCCACGCGCGAGCTTTGCCTCCAGATAGCCGGCGACCTGAACGACTACTCCAAATACGTCGAGGGATTGCGTGTACTGCCCGTCTATGGCGGCTCCTCCATCGAGAGCCAGATACGTGCCTTGAAGCGGGGCGTGCACATCATCGTGGCTACCCCGGGCCGTCTCATCGACTTGATGGAGCGCAAGACCGTGTCGCTTGCCACCATCCAGAACGTGGTCATGGACGAGGCCGACGAGATGCTCGACATGGGCTTTACCGAAAGCATCGACGCCATCCTCGCCGACGTGCCCAAGGAGCGCAACACGCTGCTTTTCTCGGCTACCATGAGCGCGGAGATTTCGCGCATCTCGAAGAACTACCTGCACGATGCCAAAGAGGTGGTCATCGGGCGGCGCAATGAGGGTACCAATAACGTCACCCATGTGGTCTACTGCGTCCATGCCAAAGACAAATACGCCGCCTTGAAACGCATCGTCGATTACTATCCCTATATATACGGCATCATCTTCTGCCGCACCCGCAAGGAGACGCAGGAGATAGCCGACAAACTTATGGAGGAGGGTTACAACGCCGATGCCTTGCACGGCGAGTTGAGCCAAGCACAACGCGACGCCGTGATGCAGAAGTTCCGCATCCGCAACCTGCAACTACTCGTGGCCACCGACGTGGCCGCCCGAGGCTTGGACGTGGAGGACCTCACCCACATCATCAACTACGGCTTCCCCGACGACAACGAAGTCTATACCCACCGCAGCGGTCGCACCGGCAGGGCAGGAAAGCTCGGCACCTCCATCGCCATCATCAACCTGCGCGAGAAAGGGAAAATGCGCCAGATAGAGAAAACCCTTGGCAAGAAGTTCCAGCAAGGCGTGATGCCCACCGCCAAGCAGATTTGCGAGCAGCAGCTACTCAAGGTGATAGACGATTTGG
>JAJPYP010000251.1 GCA_021204885.1 Prevotellaceae bacterium | reverse complement strand
AACGGGCATCGGAAGACACCCGAACGCTATGCCATACTCGACACGATCTATTCCATAGAGGGACATTTCGATATCGACACGCTCTATCAGTTGATGGCCGACCACGAGAATTTCCGGGTGAGTCGTGCCACGTTATACAATACCATCATCTTGCTCATCAATGCCCGTTTGGTCATCAAGCACCAGTTCGGGAACTCCTCCCAATACGAGAAGTGCTACAATCGCGACACGCACCACCACCAGATATGCATGCAGTGCGGCAAGGTGATCGAGTTTCAGAACGAGGCGTTGCAACAGGCCATTGAGAACACGAAGCTAAGCCGCTTCAACTTGTCGCACTACTCGCTCTACATGTACGGGTTGTGCAGCAAGTGTGAGCGTGCGAATAAAAAGAAAATGAATACCAACCAGAAAAAAGAGAAATGAAAGTAGACATTCTGTTAGGATTGCAGTGGGGTGACGAAGGCAAAGGCAAAGTAGTCGATGTGTTGACTCCCCGATATGATGTGGTGGCCCGTTTCCAAGGCGGTCCCAATGCGGGGCATACGTTGGAGTTCGAGGGGCAGAAGTATGTGCTCCGTTCCATCCCGTCGG
This sequence comes from Prevotellaceae bacterium, assembly GCA_021204885.1. The sequence continues at coordinate 2,305 of JAJPYP010000251.1, read as the reverse complement.
GTATTTTCCAAGGCGACAAATTGAATATCATAGGCAATGGTGTGGTGCTCGACCCGGCTCTCTTCAAGGCCGAGGCCGAGGCATTGGAGGCATCGGGACACAGCTTGAAAGAGCGTCTTGTCATCTCGAAGAAGGCACACCTCATCTTGCCGACGCACCGCTTGCTCGATGCGGCTTACGAAGCCGCCAAAGGAGATGCGAAAGTAGGTACAACGGGCAAGGGAATAGGTCCTACCTATACGGATAAAGTAAGTCGTAACGGCGTGCGTGTGGGCGACATTCTGCACGGTTTCGAGCAGAAGTATGCCGCGGCCAAGGCCCGTCACGAGCGTATTTTGCAAAGTTTGGGGTATGACTATGACTTGACGGAATTGGAGAAGCAGTGGATGGAGGGCATCGAGTACCTGAAACGGTTCCGCTTGGTGGACAGCGAGCATGAAATCAACGGTCTCTTGGAAGCAGGCAAGTCTGTCCTTTGTGAAGGTGCCCAAGGGACGATGCTCGACATCGATTTCGGTTCCTATCCTTTTGTCACCTCTTCTAATACCATTTGTGCGGGCGCATGTACCGGATTGGGCGTGGCTCCCGGCAAGATAGGCCAAGTGTATGGCATCTTCAAGGCCTACTGTACGCGGGTTGGGGCCGGTCCTTTCCCCACGGAGTTTAACGACGAGACCGGAGAGAAGATACGTGCCTTGGGACATGAGTACGGAGCCGTGACCGGTCGCAAGCGTCGTTGCGGCTGGATTGACCTCGTGGCATTGAAATATGCCGTGATGATAGATGGAGTGACGCAGCTCATCATGATGAAGAGCGACGTGCTCGACGGGTTCGAGACCATCAAAGCATGCGTGGCCTATCGCGTGGACGGCAAGGAGATAGACTACTTCCCTTACGATATTTCGGAAGGGGTGGAACCTGTCTATGTGGAGTTGCCCGGTTGGCAAGCCGACATGACCAAGATGCAGAGCGAGGACGAGTTCCCCGAAGAGTTCAACGCCTACCTCACCTTCTTGGAGGAGCAGTTGGGCGTGCCCATCAAGATTGTCTCCGTAGGACCGGATAGGGAGCAGACCATTGAACGTTATACGGAAGAGTAGCGATAAGGCGGGCTGATATCCCCGTTTTAGTAAAATCTTCTTAAAAGGAAAGGGAAACGGGGGCTATGTTCCCGTTTCCCGCCGTTTTGGCAAGCTGTTTGTATATGTTCAAATAGGTATAACCCTTAAATAGATAGAAGTTATGATTTATGGAATAGGATTGCAATGGATTATCTTCATCGGTGTGGCCATCTTGAGTTGGCTGGTGCAGATGAACCTTCAGAACAAATACAAGAAATATTCAAAGATAGCCGTGGGCAACGGCATGACAGGTGCCGACGTGGCGTTGAAGATGCTGCACGACAACGGCATTTATGATGTGCGCATCACCCACGTAGCCGGCCGGCTGACCGACCATTATAACCCCGCCGACAAGACAGTGAACTTGAGCGAAGGGGTGTATGGCAGTACCAGCATCATGGCCGCCGCCGTGGCTGCCCATGAGTGTGGGCATGCCGTGCAGTACGCGCGTGCATACGCGCCGCTCGCCATGCGCAGCAAGTTGGTGCCGGTTGTCTCTTTCGCCTCGAGTATCATGTCGTGGGTGTTGTTGGCCGGCATCATCCTGCTGCATGTTCTTCCGCAGCTGTTGTTGGCCGGCATCATCCTCTTTGCCATGACCACGCTCTTCAGCTTCATCACTTTGCCGGTAGAGATCAACGCCAGCCATCGCGCGTTGGTATGGTTGAACCGTTCGGGCATTACCAATGCCTATAACCACTCGAAAGCCGAAGACGCGCTTCGTTCGGCCGCCTATACATACGTGGTGGCTGCCCTCGGGTCGTTGGCTACGTTGGTTTACTACGTCCTCATCTTTATGGGCGGTCGAAGGAATTGACCGACCGGTTGCTTCCCAATGCATGCATTCTGAAAACGCGGGTTTCGCTGCTTCTTCTTGCTCTTCTTGTTTCACTCGGATTTGCTTGTGTAGCTTTGTGGGTGCTATGCTATGCTCGATAGTTTAAGCGTAGCCATTGGGGAAAATCTTCGCACTACGCTCGGCTAAGCGCTGGCATGCGCTTAGTCGGCTTCGTGAGGCGATTTTCTTCCAACGGCTGTGCTCGGAGGTATGGTGATTGCCCGAAGCTTTTCATGGGTGGGTGATAGGCATGGCTGCTTCTTCTGGCTCTTCTTGCTGCATTCGGATTGATTTTGGTTGGTTTGTGGGGGAGGTGTTGTTGGGCCGGTGCGATGGCTTTCAATAG
>JAJPYP010000108.1 GCA_021204885.1 Prevotellaceae bacterium | reverse complement strand
TTGCGTTAAATAAACGTATAAGTTAGCTCCGTCGGGTGGCCGCCAATCACTTGGCGGACGCTTGCTCGAACCCGGTGTGGATAATCGGCTGCAAAATTACGACTTCTCTTTGGATTGGCAAAACGTTTCGCGCTAATTTTTTAGCGGTAATTCAGGGTGGGTAGAAGGCTTTTGTGGCGGCCCTACAAAAGCTTTTTTTTGCTCTTCGTCTTGGACTTGAACCAAGGACCCTCTGATTAACAGTCAGATGCTCTAACCGACTGAGCTAACGAAGAGTATTGTTTTTTATTAATGCGGTGCAAAATTAATAGGATATTTTGAAATATCCAATATCTTTGCAAAAAAATAATCGGGGAAGCCGCCTTCCCTAATATAAATAAGTATATAGTAGAAAGATGATATGAAACGTTTCGGTAAACTACGCTGGTTGCCGCTGCTCTTCTTGCTTGTGGCCGCCTCCATCTTCGTAGGGTTCAAGGCGGGCGACAGCCACAGCTTCGGCATCGCCAAGAACTTGGACATATTCAACTCCATCGTCAAGGAACTCGACCTCTTCTACGTGGACACGTTGGATCCCGACAAGGTGATTAAAGAGGGCATCGACGAGATGCTCTATTCGCTTGACCCCTATACGGAGTACTATCCGGAAGAGGATCAGGACGAGTTGCAGCAGATGTTGAAGAACTCTTACGGGGGCATCGGGTCGGTGATTACGTGGAACGCGAAGTTGAATCGCTCCGTGATATCCGAACCTTACGAGAACATGCCCGCCGCCCTCGTGGGGCTGAAAGTGGGGGATGTATTGCTCTCCATCGACGGGGAAGACCTCATGGGCAAGACCAACCAGCAGGTGAGCGAGATGTTGCGCGGGCAGGTGGGCACCAACTTCAAGTTGAAGGTGCAGCGCCCCGGCGTGGAGGAGCCCATGGAGTTCGACATCGTGCGCCGCTCCATCCAGTTGCCCTTCATTCCTTACTATACGGTAATGGACAACCACATAGGCTACATCAACTTGAGCACTTTCTCGGGCAATCCCTCCAAGGAGTTCCGCCAGACGTTCCTCGACTTGAAGAAGCGGGGCATCACCTCGCTTATCATCGACTTGCGCAACAACGGCGGCGGGCTACTCGACGAATCGGTGGAGATCGCCAACTTCTTCCTGCCGCGTGGCACCACCCTTGTCACTACCAAAGGAAAGACCAAGCAGGCAAGCAACACCTACAAGACGCAGCGCGAGCCGTTGGACATAGACATACCGCTGGCCGTGCTGGTGAACAGCGGCACCGCCTCCTCTTCGGAGATATTGGCCGGCTCGCTGCAAGACTTGGACCGTGCCGTCATCGTGGGCACGCGCACCTTCGGCAAGGGGTTGGTGCAGGTTACCCGTCAGTTGCCTTACGGGGGCGTGCTCAAGCTCACCACTTCCAAGTACTACATTCCCAGCGGCCGTTGCGTGCAGGCCATCGACTACGCCAACCGCAACGAGGACGGCAGTGTGGGGCGCATTCCCGACAGCTTGACTACCGTGTTCCACACCCGTGCGGGGCGTGAGGTGCGCGATGGCGGCGGCGTGTTGCCCGACATCGTGGTGGAGCACGAGAAGCTGCCCAACATCTTGTACTACTTGGTCAACGAGAACCTCATTTTCGACTACGCCACGCAGTATTGCCTGAAATACCCCTTGATTCCGGCGGCCGAAGACTTCGAGCTGAGTGATGCCGACTACAACGACTTCAAGGAGATGGTCAAGCAGCAAGGTTTTACCTACGACCGCCAGTCGGAGAAGCTTTTGAAGAGCTTGAAGGAGATGGCCGACTTCGAGGGTTATCTTACCGATGCATCCGACGAGTTCGACGCGCTGGAGCGGAAGCTCACCCACAACTTGGACTACGACTTGGAGCATTTCTCCAAGGAGATCAAAGAGACCATTGCCGTGGAGATTGTCAAGCGCTACTACTACCAGCGCGGCAGCCTCATCCAGCAGCTCAAAGACGACGACGACTTGAAGGAGGCGGTGAATATCCTCACCGATACCGACCGCTACCGGTCGTTGCTGCAAGCGGTGCCTGACACGATACCTGTAGATTCCCTTGCCATTGCGGTGGAATAGTTGTCTTTGTAACGTCGATGAAAAAACAGGAGAAACAGATGATGTGGAAAAGGAAAAAACAAGAACCTGTCGAAGCTGAGGAAGATGACGAGCCGATCGTTATCAATATAAACATCGAAAGCGAGACGGTTGGGGAAACGACGGAAGCGAAGAAGAAGCCTTGTTCCGAAAAGAGGGGACACTCCATCGAAATTAAAGACATAAAAATAGAAGGAGAAGAAGAGGATATAGAATCGTTCCGGCAGATATGTAGGTCGTTATTCCATGAAGATGACATCCTATTTGCACCTACTCCTGATGATAACGGGTAATTTATTGTCCGGATGAGAAAGAGCGTCCGTTTCCCCTCTTTCGGTGTTATGTTATCTCTTATAGGGTACATTGCCCTCATCTTTTTTATCGAGACTGCGACATCTCTTTTTCTTGCACCGCTATCGCTTCTTTTTTGTGGAAGCAGCGGTCGATGATGAGCGCCAAAGCACCGTCGCCCGTCACGTTGCAGGCGGTGCCGAAGCTGTCCATGGCGATGTAGAGCGCGATGATGAGCGCCTGTTCGCTCTCTCCGAAACCCAGCATCGACGAGAGCAGGCCCAACGCCGCCATGATGGCTCCGCCGGGTACGCCAGGAGCCGCCACCATGGTGATGCCCAACATGAAGATGAAGCCCGCGAACATGGGGAAGTCATAATGCATGCCCTGCATCATCATCATCGCCAAGGAACAAGCCACTATCTTGAGTGCGCTGCCGGAAAGGTGGATGGTGGCGCACAGGGGAACGACGAAGCCCGCCGTCTCCTCGCTCACCC
>JAJPYP010000266.1 GCA_021204885.1 Prevotellaceae bacterium | reverse complement strand
ATATAAGGTATAATTAAGAACATAAAACCACATAAGTTATGAAATCGATATTGGAAAACCGTCCCGGACTGGCCAAAGAAGTAGAGAAAGTGGCCGAAGTAGCGGGTTATTTGTGGCAAAAAGGCTGGGCCGAACGTAATGGCGGCAACATCACCGTGAACATCACCGAGTATGTAGACGATGAAATCCGCCAGCTGCCCGCCATCAGCGAAGTGAAATCCATCGGCACGACGCTGCCCAACCTGAAAGGGTGCTATTTCTATTGCAAAGGTACGAACATGCGTATGCGTGACTTGGCACGCTATCCCATGGACAACGGTTCGGTTATCCGCATTTTGGACGACTGCGCCAGCTACGTCATCATCGCCGACAAACCGGTGAAACCCACTTCCGAGCTACCCTCTCACTTAAGCGTGCACAACTACCTCATCGGCAAAGGCTCTCCCTACAAAGCTTCGGTTCATACCCACCCCATTGAGTTGGTTGCCTTGACGCACAGCCGGAAGTTCTTGGGCAAGGATGTGGCCACGAACTTGTTGTGGAGTATGATTCCCGAAACGAAAGCCTTCTGTCCGCGTGGCTTGGGCATCATTCCCTACACGCTGCCCGGTTCGGTAGAGTTGGCCAACGCCACCATCAAGGAGTTAGACGACTATGATGTGGTGATGTGGGAGAAACACGGCGTATTCGCCGTTGATTGCGATGTCATGTCGGCCTTCGACCAAGTAGACGTGCTGAACAAATCGGCCTTGATTTACATCGCCGCCCGCAACATGGGCTTCGAGCCGGAAGGCATGAGCCCCGAGCAGATGCGCGAGATGACCGTGGCGTTCAACCTGCCCAAATGACAAAACCAGTAACAATATAAGAAAGGTATACATCTATGAAAAGAGAAGCTTTTAAAATGTTCTTGAAACCGGGTTTCGAGGAAGAGTATCAGAAAAGACATGCCGCCCTTTGGCCGGAAATGAAGAAATTGCTCAAAGAGGGTGGTGTATTCGACTATTCCATCTATTGGGATAAGGATACGAACATTCTCTTCGCTTTCCAGAAGACGGAAGGCGGGGCCTCTTCGCAGGACATGGGCTCCAACCCCATCGTACAGAAGTGGTGGGATTACATGGCCGACATCATGGAGGTGAATCCCGACAATTCACCCATCTCCATTCCGCTGCCCGAAATGTTCCACATGGATTGAGGTAACCCCCAGTAATTTGAATAAGGCAGGGCCGGTCTTTGTGCCGGCCCTGCCTCGATTTGTAAATGGCGACAAAACACAATATGAAATCCAGCAGCGCATTGATTCTGCTCGGCGGATGGTTGCTTGCAGCCTGTGCCGGAAACGGCTACGAGAAGACCGATAACGGGATAATCGTCAAAGTGGGCCAACAGGCACCCACGGACGTGCGCAAGGTGCGTGTGGAGGTGATGGGCGAGAAACTTATCCACGTGTCGGCCACACCTGAAAAGGAGTTTTCCAACCGTAAGAGTCTGATTATCGTACCCCAAACCCAAGAGACCCCCTTCACGGTGGATGACGAGGGCGACGCGGTGGCCGTAAAGACTTCGCGACTCACCGCCACCGTTTCCAAAGCCACGGGCGAAGTGACCTTTACCGATGTCGAGGGTAACGTCATCTTGGCCGAAGAGCAAGGGGGACGCACCTTCACCCCCATCGAAGTGGAAGGCAAGCAGGAATACAGCGTGCGACAGGTGTTCCAATCGGCCGGCGATGACGAGGCGTTTTACGGATTGGGACAGCACCAAGCTGACGAGTTCAACTACAAAGGAAAGAACGAGGAGCTCTTCCAGTACAACACGAAAGTCTCCGTGCCGTTCGTCGTTTCCAACAAGCATTATGGTATCTTGTGGGACAGCTACTCCCTTTGCCGCTTCGGCGATCCCCGCGATTACGCGCAGTTAGGATCCGTCTTCAAGCTTTACGATAAGAAAGGTGAGGAGGGTGCCTTGACGGGAACTTACGTTCCGGCCGACAAGAACGCCAAGACCATCGTGCGCCGGGAGGATTCCATCTACTTCGAGCATTTAGACCGCACCGCCCATTTGGAGCGAGTGGTGAACCTGCCCGAGGATTTCCCGTTCATGGGAGCGGAGGTGACATACGAGGGAGAGATAGAACCGGCCGAGAGCGGCCTTTTCCGCTTCATCCTGTACTATGCGGGCTACATGAAGGTGTACATCGACAACCGGCTTGTGGTACCCGAACGCTGGCGCACGGCATGGAACCCCAACAGCTATAAGTTCGCCATGAACTTGGAAGCGGGCAAGCGGGTTCCCTTGAGAATAGAATGGAAACCCGACGGGGCCGTCTCTTATTGCGGACTGCGAGCCTTGACACCTGTACCTGATGAGGAACAGGCGAAGCTCTCTTGGTGGGGCGAGATGCAACCTGAAATCGACTATTACTTCGTGTACGGAGAGGACATGGACGATGTAATAGGCGGTTACCGCACCCTCACGGGCAAGTCGCCCGTCATGCCCAAGTGGGCCATGGGTTTCTGGCAGAGTCGCGAACGTTACAAGACCGCCGAGGAGATTGTGGGCACGCTCAAGGAGTTCCGCAAGCGCCACATCCCCATCGACAACATCGTGCAAGATTGGAGCTATTGGCCTGAAGACGCATGGGGCAGCCACGAGTTCGATGCGGAACGTTTTCCCAATCCGCAAGGCATGGTAGATTCCATCCATGCCCTGAACGGCCATGTGATGATCTCCGTTTGGCCCAAGTTCTATACCACCACAGAACACTATAAAGAGTTCGACAGCCAAGGCTGGATGTACCGTCAAGCCATCGAGGACAGCATACGCGACTGGATAGGCCCGGGCTACTTGGGCTCGTTCTACGACGCCTACGCCGAAGGAGCACGCAGGCTCTTCTGGAAGCAGATGCAGGAGCACCTCTACACCTTGGGGTTCGACGCTTGG
>JAJPYP010000054.1 GCA_021204885.1 Prevotellaceae bacterium | reverse complement strand
GGATATACTTGATGCGGTTCTTTCCCAATGCCATAATTATATCGTTTTCATTTGGCAAAAATAGTTGATAATCCCTATATTTGTAGCTCATTATGCCCAAATTTGCAAAACGAGAATGATGAAAGGCTCCTGTCACGCGATCCTTGCCGTAGCCATGCTCCTGTTGGCCTCCTGCTCCACCACAAAATATGTGCCCGACGGCTCGTATTTGTTGGACGAGGTGCGCGTGCAGACCGACAATAAGGAGATAAAGCCCTCTTCCCTTACCATGTACACCCGTCAGAATCCCAATTCCAAATGGTTCAGCCTGATAAAGACGCAACTCTATGTGTATGATTGGTCGGGGCGCGACTCCACGCGCTGGATTAACCGCGTGTTGCGCCGCATGGGCGACGCGCCGGTCATCTACAGCGGCAGCGACGCCGAGCGTTCGGCCGAGGAGATGACTAAAGCCGTGCGCAACTTGGGCTACATGGGAGCGAGCGTGGAGCCTTTGACACGTACCAAGAAGAAGCGCTTGAAACTCACCTACCGGGTGGAGAGCGGGAAGCTCTACAAGATAAGGAGTCTGAAATACGACGTGCCCGACCGCACCATACAGGCCTACATGCGGCACGATTCAGCCGGCACGTATCTTTCCGAAGGGATGGCTTTCAACGCCAACTTGCTTGATGCCGAGCGCCAGCGCATCACCGACAACCTGCGGCGCTACGGCTATTACCGCTTCAACAAGGAGTACATCACCTATACCGCCGATACCGCCCGCAACACCTATTTGGTAGACGTGACCCTGCACTTGGCACCCTATCTGCCCGTGGCCGGGGGCGAGCCGCAGGAGCATACGCAGTTCACCGTCGACAAGGTGAGCTTCATTACCGACTACAACGTGTTGGAGTCCTCTTCCCCGAACGACATCGACGTGAACGACTCCCTGCACTACAAGCAATTCTCCATCTACTTCAAGGACAAGCTCTACCTGCATCCCAAAATATTGGCCGCCAACTTGGCCATCACGCCCGGTGCGCTTTACAACGAGCACGAGGTGCAGCGCACCTACACCAACTTCGCCCGGCTGCAAGCGTTGAAGTACACCAACATCCGTTTCTACGAGACGGCGGGCGATTCGGCCAAGCTCGACGCCTACGTCATGCTCACCAAGAGCAAGCGGCAATCGGTGTCGTTCGAGTTGGAAGGCACCAATTCGGCGGGCGACTTGGGTGCGGCGGCCTCCGTCTCTTTCCAAGACCGCAACCTCTTCAAGGGCTCGGAGATGCTCATGGTGAAGCTGCGCGGAGCCTACGAGGCCGTGTCGGGCTTGCAGAGCGGTTACAACCAAGAGAACTATACCGAGTTGGGTGCCGAGGTCACCATCAACTTCCCCCGCTTTCTCTTCCCCTTTCTCTCCAACAACTTCAAGCGGAAGATACGTGCCACCACGGAGTTCGGCTTGCAGTACAACTACCAGCTACGCCCCGAGTTCTCGCGCATCGTGGCCTCGGCCAACTGGAGTTACAAATGGGGCTTGCAACGGTCGCGCACCCAGCACCGCATAGACCTGCTCGACATCAATTACCTCTACATGCCCTCCATCTCCGACGAGTTCCGTGAGAAGTACTTGGACAATGAGCAGAACTACATCTTGAAATACAACTACGACGACCGTCTCATCGTACACACCGGCTACAGCTATACCTACAACAGTGCGGGGCAAGCGTTGGTGAACAACACCATCGTGGGCAACTCCCACACCTTCCGCTTCGGCGTGGAGTCGGCCGGCAACGTGCTCTATCTCTTCTCGAGGATGCTCAAGCGTCCCAAGAACGAGTCGGGAGAATACTACCTGCTCCACATTCCCTTCGCCCAGTATGTGAAGGCCGATTTCGATTTCGCCAAGAACGTGGTCATCGACGTGCGCAACTCCCTTGCCTTCCACATCGCCGCCGGTGTGGCTGTTCCCTACGGCAACGCCACGTTGGTGCCGTTTGAGAAGCGTTACTTCTCGGGCGGTGCCAACAGCGTGCGCGGCTGGTCCGTGCGCGACTTGGGGCCGGGCTCTTTCCCCGGCGACGGCAACTTCCTGAACCAGTCGGGCGACGTGAAGCTCGATGCCAGCGTGGAGTACCGCACGCGCCTGTTCTGGAAGTTCCGCGGCGCCGCCTTCATTGATGCCGGCAATATATGGACACTGCGCGAGTATGAGAGCCAGCCCGGCGGCAAGTTCGAGTTCGACACCTTCTACAAGCAGATAGCCGTGGCCTACGGCTTGGGCGTGCGGTTGGATTTGGACTTCTTCGTGCTGCGTTTCGACGGCGGCATGAAAGCCGTCAATCCCGCTTACACCGTGGCCAAGCAACACTTCCCTGTCATCCATCCCAAGTTCAGCCGCGACTTCGCATTCCATTTTGCCGTTGGGTATCCCTTTTGAACGGGACTGTGTCATTCTGACACAATCCCTAAAGGGATATTGCTATTCCTTGACACCCCTCTAAACCTCCCCTCATAGGGGAGGCTTGGTCGGCCTTCGGCCTCCGAAGCGGCGCTGCCGCTTATAACATTGCTTGACACCCCTCCAAACCTCCCCTAATATGGGAGGCTTAGTCGGCCTTCGGCCTCCGAAGTGCTGTTTTATTTCGGCATATTCCTCTCAATGAAAAAAGGGCGTGAAGAACGATTGGCGTATCGCTGAAAAACCTTACATTTGTCCGTCGAAACAAACAGTCGATTATATGAAGCGAATCCTCATGACCCTCTTTGCGGCTTGGGCCGTTACCTTGCTTGGCGCATGGGCGCAACCACGCCTTGCCGTGGAGACCGAAACGCAATGGTTGGGGCAGATATCGTGGAAGCTCCCCGTATCGGTATCCTACACCGTGACCAATACCGGCGACGCGCCCTTGGTGCTCACCGAGGTGGAGCCCGACTGCTCCTGCACCATGGCCAACTGGAC
>JAJPYP010000019.1 GCA_021204885.1 Prevotellaceae bacterium | reverse complement strand
CACCGTCCACATCACCCACACGCAAGTTGTGGTTGCCCTGTCCGGCATACGCCCCGCAACCCTCATTGTTGCTGTCAAATACCCAGCGGCTCGTCAACTCCTTGCCGTCCCAGTCGTAAGCGGCCAGCACCGCACGGGTATAATAACCACGGCACATCACCACGCTGGGATGTACGCCATCTAAATAGGCCACGCACGCCAAGAAGCGATCGCCGCGGTTGGCACGGTCATCGCCCCAGTCGGCCAAGTTTCCACGCGGAGGGATGTAATCAATGGTCTGCAAGGCGGCACCCGTCAATCCATCAAATACCGTGAGGTATTCATTGCCTGTCAACACACGTCCTTGGTTGTGCATCGGGTCGCCCGGTTGCGGCATGCCACGCGGGTCACCGGGAGGGAAGTCACCGCCTGCGGGTATATTCGGGTCGCCCGGTTCACGGTAATCGGCCTCGGCATCGCCAATGACCTTCCCCGTACCGTCCACCGTACCGTCAGCAGTCTTCATCACGATTTCAGCATGCCCGTCACCGTCCAAGTCGAACACCATGAACTGCGTATAGTGCGCACCCGCACGGATATTCCGCCCCATGTCAATGCGCCACAACTTCTCGCCTGTCAGCCGGTAGCAATCTATGTAGACATTGCCCGTATAGCCATCTTGCGCGTTGTCGTGTGAGTTGGAAGGATCCCATTTCAAGATAATCTCATACTCGCCGTCACCGTCCACGTCGCCCACAGAAGCGTCGTTAGGGCTGTACTTGTAAGGCTTTCCATCCGGTGTTACACCCTCGGCAGGCACATCGAGCGGAATATTGATATAGCCAAGGGGAGCGTCGGCAGGCAACGTATAGCTGCCGCCGGCTTCAACTATTTCCGTACCGTTCACTACAGGATTCACCGTGTAGACAGCCGCCTCCGTACCGGCGTATGCATCACGGTAGAACGTACCCGTCGTGGCAGGCACTTCAGCCACTTTCACGCCGTCCCTGTAAACATTGAACGAAGTCTCCATCGGGTCTGACGAGAGATAACGCCAAGAAACGGTCACATCCGACGCATTCTCACGGAGCGCCACCACGCCCCTGCCCAATTTCTCCCGTTGCAACCGGGAATAATCGTATGCCGTCTGGGCCATGGCCCCAGCCGCCACGAAAAGCGTCAACAAGACGCCACACAAACATTTAATCTTTATCATAATTATCCATTTAGATATTGTCCATTCTATCTCAAAGCCTCCACCTCATCGGGTGTAAGTGGAATCTTCTTGCCCAACCTGCGGGCACCTGTCTCCGTAATCAAGTAGTCCTCCTCGTTGCGTATACCGCCGAAGTGACGGTAAGCCTCCACCTTGTCATAGTTGATGAAGTCCTTGAACAGCTTCTTTCCCTGCCACAAATCAATCAATTCCGGAATGAAGTAGATGCCCGGCTCCACCGTATGTACGAATCCCGGCTGCAACGGAATGGCCAACCGTTGGCTCTTGCGGCCGAACTGCGTGCTCTTGGGTTCACCGTCGTAGCCCACCCAAATCTCGCCTAAACTCTCCATGTCGTGCACGTCCAATCCCATCATGTGTCCCAATCCATGCGGATAGAACAGCGCGTGGGCACCCTCGCGCACGGCATCCCCTGCATCGCCGCGCATCAAGCCCAAGTCCTTCAACCCCTCCACCATCACGCGGGCCGACAACTCGTACACCTCCATATAAGGAATGCCCGGGCGCAAAGCCTTCACCGATTCGATATGCATCGCGTTCTGTATCTCGTAGACCGCACGTTGGCACGGCGTGAACTTCTTGCTGGCCGGGAAGGTCGACGACATGTCGCCGCAATAGCCCGAAGGCAACTCGGCGCCCGCATCAATCAAGAAGAGGTCGCCCTCCTTTACTTGGTTATTGTAACCGTGGTTGTGCAACGTCTGTCCGTCTATGGTGGCGATGCTGGCAAAACCCAGCTCACAATGCTGCATGCCTGCCACACGCCTCAACTCGGCCTCTATCTCATACTCATACATGCCCGGGCGCAACATTTTCATGGCCGCGATGTGCATGTCGGCCGTAATGTCGCACGCCTTCTCAATCTCGGCAATCTCCTCGGCCGTCTTCACATTACGTTGCGCCACCACCGCACGAATGAACGGGATGGAACCCTCTTGGTGCGACGGCGGTATGCCCAACCAATCCATCAGCTTCAACTTATGCTCCGGGCGGTAAGGCGGCAAGTAGTGGATGGTCTGCCCACGCTGAATCGCACGGTGCAGGGAGTCGGCCAATGCGTTGGAAGGACGTGTCTCGCGCACGCCCACCCCCTCACACTTCTCGCGCAGTGTAGGTTGTACCCCCATCCACACAATATCGTCAATGGTCAGTTCATCCCCGAAAATAATCTCCTTCTCCCTGTCAATGTCAATAATGGCCGAAAGGCCCGCGGCAGAGAGGCCGAAATAATATAAGAAAGTAGAATCTTGCCGATAACGGAACGTATTATCCTCATAATTCAACCCCTGTTCATCGTTCCCTAAAAAGAGCAGCACACCCGAGCCTACCCTCTTCTTCAGCACGGCCCGTCGCTGAACGTATGTTTCTTTTGCAAACATGATGTTTTTTGTTGTTGGTTTCTATGCTTGCAAAGATACATAAAATTACAAATCCAACGACACTTACGCCAAAAAAGTGAAGGCCGACGGCAAAAAAGTTGTCAATGAAACTTTTACATCAGTACAAAACGTATGGCATGCCGTCTTACGGAATCCGTCTCTTAAGCCTGCGGTAAAGAAAAAAGAACGCAGGTACCAAGTACAGGTCAGCAGCTATCCAAGCCACCGGGTCGCCGAAGCAAACGGCGATGAAGCCGAAGGCAGGAACGGCCAAAAGACTCACCAAGATACGCGCTATCATCTCCGACACCCCCGAGAAGATGGCCAAGTTCGTGTAGCCCACACCCTGTATGGAGTAACGC
>JAJPYP010000131.1 GCA_021204885.1 Prevotellaceae bacterium | reverse complement strand
TGGTTCATCGGCACGCAGTTCCACCCGGAGTACAGCAGCACCGTGCTGCATCCCCATCCGCTCTTCCTCTCGTTCGTGAAGGCGGCCATCGAGAACGAGCGTCCCCCTAAAAAAGAAGAAGATACCCCAAAACCATAGCAAAACCGAGCATTTATGCAGTTTGATAAAAACACCGTCATCGGGCTTGTCCTGATTGTCCTCTTGTTGGTGGGCTTCTCCATCTTCAACCGTCCCAATTCGGCGCAGTTGGCGGCCCAGCAGCACTATTACGACTCCATCGTGCAGGTGCAGCAGCGCGAGGCCGAGCTGAAGGCGAAGGCCGATGCCGCCCTTGCGGGCGAACGCGAAGAGCAGCCGGGCGACTCCGCGTCGCTCTTCTTCGGCGCACGTCAAGGCAGCGAGGAACAGGTGGTCATCGAGAACGACTTGGCGCGTCTTACCATCGCCACCAAGGGAGGCAACGTCTCCAGTGCCACCTTGAAGACGTATATGGGGCAAGACAAGGTAACGCCCGTCACGCTCTTCGACAGCAAGGACATCTCCCTGAACTTCCTCTTCTTCAACAAGCAAGAGACCATACAGACCGACGAATACTACTTCACGCCCGTGGCGCGGACAGACAGCAGCGTGGTCATGCGCCTCCTTGCCGACAGTGCCAGCTACATAGACTTCACCTACACCATGCGAAGCGGTACCTACTTGGTCGACTTCTCCATTGAGGCGGTCAACTTGCAAGGCAGGCTCGCTTCGGGCAACGACCGCTTGGACATCGAGTGGGCGCAGCACATCCGTCAGATAGAGAAGGGCTATACTTACGAGAACCGTCTGTCCGAGTTGACTTACAAGCTCACGGGCAAGAGCACCAAGCACCTGTCTGCCGGCAAGAGCGACGAGAAAGAAGTGGAAGAACGGCTCGACTGGATCGCTTTCAAGAACCAGTTCTTCTCCACCATCCTCTTGGCCGACGCGGGTTTCAACGACACCAAGCTCTCCTCCACCATGGAGCAGCAGGGCAGCGGTTACATCAAGCGGTATTCGGCCGAGATGAGCACGGCGTTCGACCCCTCGGGCGGCGAGCCCACACACATGTACTTCTACTTCGGCCCCAACCACTACAAGACGCTCACCTCGCTCGACCGCCGTCACGGGGGCAAGTGGGAGCTGAACCGCTTGGTCTACTTGGGCTGGCCGCTCTTGCGCTGGATAAACAAATGGTTTACCATCAACATCTTCGACTGGCTCTCCCACTGGGGGCTGAGCATGGGCATGGTATTGCTCTTCATGACGTTGATCGTGAAGATAGTGGTGTTCCCGGCTACGTGGAAGACGTACACCTCTTCGGCGAAGATGCGGGTATTGAAGCCGAAAGTGGATGAGATAAACAAGCGTTATCCCAACCAAGAGGATGCCATGAAGAAGCAGCAGGAGATGATGATGCTCTACAAGCAGTACGGGGTCTCTCCCATGGGCGGTTGCCTGCCCATGCTCATCCAGTTCCCCGTGCTTATGGCGCTCTTCCTGTTCGTGCCCAGCGCCATCGAGTTGCGTCAGCAGAGTTTCCTTTGGGCCGACGACCTCTCCACCTACGATGCCTTCATCAACTTCCCCTTCCACATACCCTTTTTGGGCAATCACTTGAGCCTCTTCTGTTTGCTCATGACAGTGACCAACTTGTTGAACACGCGCTTCATGATGCAGCAGCAAGACACGGGCGCCAATCCGCAGATGGCTACCATGAAGTGGATGTCTTACCTCATGCCCATCATGTTCCTTTTCATCTTGAACGACTATCCGGCGGGGTTGAACTACTACTACTTCATCTCCACCTTGGTGAGTGTGGTCACCATGATCATCATGCGCCGCACCACCGACGAGGCGGCTTTGCTGGCCAAGTTGGAGGCTGGTAAGAAAGACCCCAAGAAGATGAAGAAGACGGGTTTCGCCGCCCGCTTGGAGGCGATGCAGAAGCAGCAGGAGGAGTTACAGAAGTACAAGCAGCAAGGCAGAAAGTAACAGGCAAAGACAATCATATCATGGAAACGGATAAACAACAGCAGCTTATGGCATGGAGCGGGAAGTGGATTCCCGAATTTAACGATCTCTCTAAAACGTACAACACGCCTTATTACACGCAGTCTCCTCTTGATAAGGTCAATGGGGATGTGGATGTCATGTTTGTGGGCGTCAATCCGGGTGGAATAGGCAAGGGTGTGTCTTATTATACGCCCGCGCAGTTCCTTGCGGGGAACCCGCATTGGGAGGAACGCTTCCAAGAGGATAGGAATGTATGGAAGTTCACCAATGGGGCTCGTTTCTTCATGGGTTATGACGCGAGCCGGCATGCTGATACGATAGACAATGACAGTCGGGTGGTTTGGAGCAACTTATCGCCTTTCGTCTCGAAAAGGGGATTTGCCGATTTGCATGCTACGTTACGTGACGAGGGCATCAAGAGCGCCGTCGACTTGATTAACCGCTTGCAGCCCAAGCGCATTCTCTTCTTGGGTGGCAATGCTTTCCAGCTGCTCGACCAGTATGCCGACGACTCCATCAGGGAGCATATCCAGCACGTCAGGGTGTACGACAACTTGCCTTTGGAGATAGGGCGTGTGTATGACAGGCCGGCTTATTATGTTTGTCATCCGTCGGGGCAATGGCCGGTGAGCAACAGCTTCACGTCGGTATTCATCTTCTTGCGCGATTTGTATGATGTTTACGAGAACGGCAAGCCTCTTCATTCTCTCTTTGAGCTTCGCGAGAGGATGCGGAAGGAGACGTGGTTGTGGCAGAAGCGCGTCAAAATAAATAAGTAAGATAAGGGCGCTTCGCTTGGGGCTTGTCCCTGCTTTTCTTGTTACATTCGGCTAAGCTCATGCAGTTGTGTGGGTTCAACGGCTTGACTGCTTCTTCTTGCTCTTCTTGTTTCACTCTTCTTGCGTGTTTTGGCGTTGTGGGTTCAA
>JAJPYP010000205.1 GCA_021204885.1 Prevotellaceae bacterium | reverse complement strand
ACCGTCATCAACAAGAAGAAGATAGCCGCCAGCCACATCTACCAGATGATGCTCGACGCCGACGTGAGCAACGTGAAGTGCCTCACCTTCGCCAACGCCGACGTGGCGGAGTTTACCGTGAAGGAGAACGCGAAGGTGACGCGGCATCCCGTCAAGGACTTGGGATTGCCCAAAGGGAGCACCATCGGCGGGTTGATACGTGGCGGCGAAGGCATCGTGGTGATGGGCGACACGCAGATACAGGCGGGCGACCATGTGGTGGTGTTCTGCCTCGACATGATGATCAAGAAATTGGAGAAGTATTTCAACTGACGCTTCCAAGGATAGGGACGGTGACAAAGACGCGACGGGATGATACACAAGAAGATGATATTCCGGGTATTGGGGTTCCTGCTCTTCATAGTGACGGGATTGATGCTGTGCAGCGCGGGAGTCTCGATAGGCTATGGCGAAGGCGACCTTCCCGCATTCCTCATTACGGCCGCCATCACCGTTTGCGCGGGGCTGCTGCTCACCTTCCTTGGCAAGGGAGCCGAGCGGAAGCTCACGCGGCGCGACGGTTACCTCATCGTGAGCTTGGCATGGGTGGTCTTCTCGCTCTTCGGCATGCTGCCTTACATCCTAAGCGGCTACATACCCGACGTGACCGACGCTTTCTTCGAGACCATGTCGGGGGTGAGCAGCACGGGGGCCACCATATTGGACGATATAGAGTCGCTGCCCCACGGGTTGCTCTTCTGGCGCAGCATGACGCAGTGGATAGGCGGATTAGGTATCATCGTGTTCACCCTCGCGGTGCTGCCCATCTTCGGGGTGAACGGCGGGCAAGTGTTCGCCGCCGAATCCAGCGGTCCCACACACGACAAGGTACATCCCCGCATCGACATCACCGCACGCTGGCTGTGGAGCCTGTATGCAGGGCTCACGCTCATCGCCACCCTGCTGCTGGCCGCAGGGAATATGGATTGGTTCGACGCCGTGTGCCATGCCTTCACCGCCACGGGCACGGGCGGCTTCTCCACCAAGCAGGCAAGCATCGCCTATTACCATTCTCCTTATATAGAATATGTACTGTCGGCCTTCATGTTCCTATCGGGCATCAACTTCACCCTGCTGCTGCTCTTCATCACCGGCAGGTTCAAGAAGATGCTCTTCGACGCCGAGTTGAGGTTCTATTTCATCTGCGTGGCTTGCTTCACCGTGTTCACCACCGTGGTGCTCTATACACGCACCCCGATGGACGGGGAGACATCCTTCCGCACCGCGCTGTTCCAAGTGGTCTCCATCGCGACCTCCACCGGCTTCGCCACCTCCGACTACATGACGTGGCCCGCCGTGGCGTGGGGCATCATGCCGCTGCTCATGCTGATGGGCGCTTGCGCGGGCAGCACGGCAGGCGGCATGAAATGCATCCGCATACTCATCATGGGTAAAATCACCAAAAACGAGTTGAGGCGGCTGCTTCATCCCAATGCCGTGTTGCCGGTGCGCCTTAACAAGCAGGTAATGACCTCCACGCTTCAATCTACCGTGTTGGCCTTCACTTTCCTTTTTATTTTGATTGTCTTTGCCAGCACGCTCATCCTGATGGCCATGAATATCGATTTCATGGATGCTTTGGGATTGGTCATCTCGAGCATCGGCAATACAGGCCCTGGTTTGGGCTCCTTCGGGCCGGCTTACACGTGGAGTGTGTTGCCCGTGGCAGCCAAATGGTTATTGGCTTTTATCATGATGTTGGGGCGCTTGGAAATATTCACGGTATTGCTGCTGTTCACGCCCGATTTCTGGAAACGGAATTAGAGTGAATTCAAGATGAGGGTGTTCGCCTTGTCTACCATCGAGGTGTCCAACATGGCCAAGTAGATGCGTGTGGTACTCTCCGAGTTGTGGCCCATGGCCTCGCTGATGGTGGCGATGGGCACGTTCTTGGCTTTGGCGATGCTCGCCCACCCGTGTCGCGCCACGTAGGTGGTAAGCGGCGTGTCCAACTCCAACATGGCACCTATTTTCTTCAGCTTCGAGTTTATCAAGTGCAAAGCGTTCTTGTACTGCCGCCGCTCGTCCAAACCCACTTGCTGGATAATGGGCAACAGGTAAGGAGAGCCTGTCGTGTCGTATTTGCTGACGATGACCTGCATGGGACGCTCCCATTTGATGAACAGGCGTTGACGGGTCTTCTGCCTGCGGTAAGTGAGCATGCCGTTGTGCAAGTCCTTTTTCTTGAGGAAAGTCATGTCGACGAACGACATGCCACGGGTATAGAAACTGAACATGAAGAGGTCGCGGGCGAACTCCAGCAACGGGTCGTTCTCAAGCACCAAGTCGCGCACTTTCCGTATTATCTTCAAGGAGACGCCACGCTTGACGGTCTTGTCTATGCCCGTGTACACATGCTTGAAGGGATAACGCTGCAAGGTGAGTTCTTTCTCCACCGCGCGGTTATAGACGGCACGCAAGTTGCGCATGTAGAAAGAGATGGTGTTGGGACACACGCCTTGCGCTTTCAGGTAATTTTCGTATTTAGCTATCAACGTGGCGTTTATCTCGTCGAAGAACACCTCGTCGCAGATGCCGCAAAAGCGCACGAAACTGCTTAGGGTGGTCATGTAGATCTCGGCGGTGCGTGCCTTGCCCAACTCTTTCAACTGCAAGACGAGGTTCCGGGTAAACGAGATGAATCCACGGTTCTCGAACGAGGCGCTGTATAGCGCTATTACCTGGTCGGTGACAAATGGTTCCTCGGCGCGTTCAAGACGGGCGATGATTTCATTCAACTGGTGCAGGTCAGAGAGCATGCGGTTCCTCAAGGCGCTCAAATAATCAACCCGTGGCCCTTTCATGTCATTGGGAATCAGAATGGAAGAAGAGAAGATATCCCACTCGGCGGGATAGAGACGGTAACCGGTGCTTATCTGCCTTATCACCCGGTCGTGAATCACCTGGTAATACAGTGTACCC
>JAJPYP010000004.1 GCA_021204885.1 Prevotellaceae bacterium | reverse complement strand
AGCTGCACGGCGGGAACGATGACCGCTTTATACGTGGTGCCGCCGGGGGTGACGAGCTTGCCCGCTTTCACGCTCGTGGCTTGCAGGTACTTGTCGGAGATGTAGTCCATGTCGTAGCCGCATTGCCGGATGGCGTTCACCGTCTGGATGAACTTCGGGGCGATGTGCGGCATCTCGTGGATGCCGAAGAGCACGAGCCGTCCCGGCTGCCTCTGCCATATATCGTATAGGGGCAGGTAGAGCAGGTAGTCGTTGTCGGGCTTGCCCGCTTGCAGGAACGACTGGCAACGGGTGATGTACTGGAAGAAGGCGGGCGCGTCGCGCCATATACTGTTGGTGGGCGACATGTCGATGGAGGCGTAGAACTTCCAGCCCGGCCAGCTTGCTTCCTTGGGCGAGTAGGGGGTGCCATGGAAGAAGGCATGGTTCACGCCTTGGGCGAACATGAGGTCCATATCAGGCTTGCATTGCGAGAGCGACGTGCGGAAGTGCTCGGTGAGCCACGTGAAGGTCTCGGACGATGTATAGGGCTTGCCCGTGATGTGCGCGGCCGACGAGGCGTACTTCAACATGGTAAGGTCGGCATCGTTCTTGCGCGTGTACCGGTCTTTGCGCAGCCCTGTAATGCCCAAGTCGGAGAGGCCGAAGCCTTCACATTCGGGTATATCCACGGCGGCGTAGGTGTCGATGAGGTTGCTGGGAGAGCCGTGCGCTTGGTTGCGGGTAATGGCACCGTGACCGTGCGCCCAAGCGGTCCACTGGTCGGTGAAGTGCTCGATGAGCAGGTCGGACAGGGTCTCGCGGTAGTCGCTCACCACCCGTGCGGTCGCCTCGGGCCGCGTTCGGTCGAGGAACTCGGGGAAGTGTTCTTCGAGCTTGTAACCGCGTCGCTTGGCGAACTCCTCCAACAGACAGGGCGTCCAGTCGGCACCATATACTTCATACGAATCGTTGAAGAAGGTGTGGGGGAACGGCGTGCCGCTTGCTTGGAACGCCTTGTCGAAGCGGGAGAGGTAGCGCTGCACGGCACCGCTGTCCAAGTGGTCCATCACATAGCCTTCGCCACCGGGTGCCGCCCGCTTCACTTGTTGGAGCGTGCGCCCCACGTAAAGCACGATGACGCGCCACGTGCCTGCGGGGGCGTTCCATTGCAAGGTATCCTCCTTTACCTTGGCGGTGAGGTCAAGGCACGTGCCGTCTTCGCCATAGGCCATGGCACGGCCAAGGAGAGCCACGCCCTGTTGCTCCTTTTCTTGCACTTGCACGTCCAAGGCTATCTCCTTGCCGCCCTGCACTTCGTAGGATTGGAAGAGGGCTTTGGCGGCGGCATCGGTAAGGGCTGTCTCAGGGCCGCCGAAGGGCCAGCCCGTGCCCGTGTTCATGTCTACCTCCACACCCAAGCGCGTGCCTTCGGCTTCGGTGTATTGCAGGATGTCCATCCACTGCGGGCTTAAGAAGGGAATGTTGGCCGAGTCGTTGCCTTGCACGCCGTAGATGGGCGTGATTTCCACGCCGCCCATGCCGGCACGGGCATACGCCTCCATGTTGTAGGTCAAGTTCTCCTTGTCTACGGCGCTACCAAGCCACCACCAACGTGTGGCGGGGCGGGCTTCGGTGGTGCCGGCGGGCCACTCTTGGGCTTGCAACGTGGTGCAAGCGGCGAGCGACCAGACGAGCGAGGCGAGCTTTAGGACTTCCTTCTTCTTCATGAACATGCCGTTGCCTGATGGCGTTTGCTTAATTGGTCTTCTGCTTCAACTCATCGGGCGAGTCCTTGGAGAACGACTGCGTGTCGCCCGCTACCTTGGTGAAGAGCTCACTGATTTGTCCGGGTGTCACGTCGCTTGCCGGGCGGAAGCGGTCGGAGTTCATGTAGTCCAATATGGCCTTGTGCAGCTGCCGCGCCACGATGCGGGTATCGGGGTCGGAAGTGAGGTCCATGGTGGTCATGATGACTTTACCGTTCAGTACGTTGGCCTCGAAGAGCGTGCCTATCTTGCGGCTGATGAACCACGTGTCGATGCTCTGCACGGTGGGCTCGAAGGTGTCGGGGAAACCGGTGAACTGCATCACTTGCGCCTTGTTCACCAACTCCCACCATTGCAGGTCGCTGTGGTAGTCGGTGGGGAAGCCGTTGAAGAGCGGATGCTTGGGGTTGACGTAGATACCGGTGGTATGGGGCGGACGCATCTTGAACCAAGAGGTGTTCCAGAATACGGGCAGGAACTGCTGTACCACCTCTTTGCCGTAGGTTACCTTGCCGGCTGCGAGGATGAGCACGTTGCCGCCGTTCTGCAATACATCCAAGGCTTGGTTGTCCAAGGTGTCGGTGGTGTAGACGGTACCTTCATCGAGCGTCAGCTGGGCGGGATATACCCAGAAGTCCCAATCGTTCACGGCCTCGGTGCCGGCTATGCTTACTTCCAAGTTCAGCTTCCGCGCATGGTCTATATCAGCCAAGGGGAACTCCACGCGGCCGATGGCGTTCAGGTTGCCGATGGGGATGTCTTTCGTCCATGCCCCGCTTGCATAGACTTTGCCGTATTCGTCCTTGATGACATAGCGCACGTCGGCATTGTGCAGGTCTTCGCGCCCGAAGTGAGAGACTTCGATGTCGGCGGTGAAGGTCTCGTCGGTGGTGTAGACGAACTTGTCGGTGCGCATCAGAGGCACGGTGGGCGAGCAGAAGCGGCGCCATGCGGGTGCGTCCATGTAGCCCTTCTCCTCGAAGAACACGTCGAGCACGCCCACCAAGGCGGTGCCTTGCCCGGAGTAGTCGTTCAAGGCCAAGAGCTGGAAGCCGGCGTAGTCGGGGGTGCGCATGGTCTTCTCTATCTCGTATTTGTAACACAGCGCTTGCAGCTTGCCGCTGGCCATCATGAACCAGTAGGCCTGCTCGTCCATGTGGTTCTCTTTCAAGATGTCTTGGAATATCTCGAAGTTCTTGGCCTTGTTCACGCCGGTGT
>JAJPYP010000028.1 GCA_021204885.1 Prevotellaceae bacterium | reverse complement strand
TTGCCAAGAGCGACATCTTCGCCGAGAACAAGCTCTTCGCCACGCTCGACACCACGGTGCGCAAGGTCATCATCGAGAACCTGCCCTTCCTGCTGTCGGACACGGTGGGCTTCATACGCAAGCTGCCCACCGACTTGGTGGACTCGTTCAAGTCGACCTTGGACGAGGTGCGCGAGGCCGACCTGCTGCTGCACGTGGTGGACATCTCCCACCCCGACTTCGAGGAGCAGATCGAGGTGGTGAACAAGACCTTGGCCGACATCGGCGCGGCGGGCAAGCCCACGGTGCTGCTCTTCAACAAGATAGACGCTTACACCTACGTGAAGAAGGACGAGGACGACCTCACCCCCCGCACCAAGGAGAACTTGACCTTGGAGGAGCTCATGCAGACGTGGATGGCCAAGTTGGAGGAGCGTTGCCTTTTCATCTCCGCCCGCCAGAAGACCAACATCGAGGCGTTGAAAGAGACGCTCTACCGGCTGGTCAAGGAGCTGCACGTGCAGAAGTATCCCTACAACGACTTCCTGTACCAGACCTTCGACGAGCAGGGGGCGTGAGGGCTTGCTTCTCCTATAAGATATAGATTGCTACGCTTATTATATAATGTGTCATGGACAAGCATATAGAGTATAGGAAACTGACCAAGGAAGAGATTGCCGCTTTAGAGTGCCAACAGTGCTTGGCCGATGACTGGGCGCTGGTCGAGGTGGCGCGGGGCTTCACGCCGGCGTATGTCTGGCATGTGCGCTTCTCGGGCGAGGTGCGCTTAGGCGTGTTCCAATCGGCCTTCACCCTGCCGGGGGGCCTGAAGAAGCACGCTGGGCTGAGGCACGTGACGCTGCACAACGTCACCGTGGGCGACAACTGCTGCATAGAGCAGGTACAGAACTACATAGCCAACTACGAGATAGGCCACGACACCTTCATAGAGAATGTGGACTGCCTCTTGGTGGAGGGTACCTCACGCTTCGGCAACGGCGTGGAGGTGGCCGTGCTCAACGAGACAGGGGGGCGCGAGGTGCTCATCAGCGACAAACTGTCGGCGCACCAGGCCTACATCATGGCCCTCTACCGGCACCGGCCCGGGCTCGTGGCGCGGATGAAGGCGATTGCCGGTTACTATGCCGACAAGCACGCCTCCAGCGTCGGCACCATCGGCCACCATGTGACGATACGCAACGCGGGTACCTTGAAGAACGTGCGCATAGGCGACTGTTGCAGCATCTGCGGGGCCAGCCGGCTGACCAACGGCAGCATCAACGGCAACGAGGCCGCGCCGGTGCATATAGGGTACGGGGTGATATGCGACGACTTCATCATCTCTTCGGGCTCCACGGTAGACGAGGGGGCCATGCTCACGCGCTGCTTCGTGGGGCAGGCGTGCGAGCTGCGCCATAACTACGCGGCCTCCGACTCGCTTTTCTTCTGCAACTGCCATGGGGAGAACGGCGAGGCCTGCGCCATCTTCGCGGGGCCCTTCACGGTGACGCACCACAAGTCCACGCTCCTTATCGCGGGCATGTTCTCCTTTATGAACGCGGGCTCGGGCTCCAACCAGAGCAACCACATGTACAAGCTCGGCCCCATACACCAAGGCACCTTGGAGCGGGGGGCCAAGACCACGTCCGACTCTTACATCCTGTGGCCCTCGCGCGTGGGGGCGTTCTCGCTTGTCATGGGGCGGCACGTGAACCATTCGGACACGTCGAACTTGCCTTTCTCCTACTTGATAGAGCAGAACAACACCACCTACTTGGTGCCGGGGGTGAACTTGCGCAGCGTGGGCACCATACGCGACGCGCAGAAGTGGCCCAAGCGCGACGGACGCACCGACCCCGATAAATTGGACTTCATCAACTACAACCTGCTGAGCCCCTACACCGTGCAGAAGATGTTCAAGGGTTTGGAGACGTTGCAGAACCTGCGCCATGCCAGCGGGGAGCTGTCGGACATCTACTCCTTCCACAGCGCCAAGATACGCAACTCGGCCTTGATGAAGGGCATCAGCTACTATGAGACGGCCATCCACAAGTTCCTCGGCAACTCCATCATCAAGCGCTTGGAGGGCATCGACTTCCATAGCGACGAGGAGATACGCCGCCGCCTCGAACCCGATACCCCTACAGGCAGCGGGGAGTGGGTGGACTTATCGGGGCTCATCGCCCCCAAGAGCGAGGTAGACGCGCTCATCGCCGCCATAGAGCGGGGCGAGGTGAACCGCCTGAAGGAGATGAACGCCGCCTTCGGGAAGATGCACGCCAACTACTATACCTACGAGTGGACGTGGGCCTACGGGAAGTTGGAGCCTTTCTACGGCATCAGCCCCGACCGCCTCACGGCTGCCGACATCATCGGCATCGTGGAGAAGTGGAAAGAGGCGGTGGTGGGCTTGGACCGCATGGTCTACGAAGATGCCAAGAAGGAGTTCTCGATGGCCTCCATGACGGGCTTCGGCGCCGATGGCTCGCGCTTGGAGAAGCGCTTGGACTTCGAGCAGGTGCGCGGCGACTTCGAGAGCAATCCCTTCGTCACGACGGTGTTGAAGCACATCAAGGCCAAGACCGCCTTGGGCGACGAACTGGTGGCGCGTATGAAAAAAGTATAACCGCGCCCATTTCGGTGCCGCCCGCGTAGGGAGGGTACCGCAATAATCGCTATCTTTGTATCAGTTTACATACCAATAACTTTAAAACCTGTAATTATGGCAACAACTCCTGAATTTAAGTATGCTCCGATGTTCCAGACGGGCAAGGACGAGACCGAGTACTACCTCCTGACCAAAGAGGGGATATCCATGGGTGAGTTCGAAGGCAAACCTATCTTGAAAGTGGCGCCCGAAGCGCTCACGGCATTGGCCAACCAAGCCTTCCGCGACGTGAACTTCCTGCTGCGCCGCTCGCACAACGAGCAGGTGGCGGCCATCTTGAACGACCCCGAAGCCAGCGACAACGACAAATATGTGGCACTCACCT
>JAJPYP010000061.1 GCA_021204885.1 Prevotellaceae bacterium | reverse complement strand
TCGGCACCCAGCAGGGAGCTGTTCACCAACAGGTCGTAATGGTGACGGTCGCCCCAGCGGAAGCCGGTGTAGTGCAGGCAGTGCTCACTGCGTTCGCGGTCGTTGCGTTGCAAGAGCGCCTCGGCTTCGGGTTGGGTGAGTTTGTGTTCCATGGCGATGCGCTTGATGCGGAAGTCTTTGTCGGCATAAACGAAGATGTTGAAGCAGCGTGCCTCGCCCTCGAGGATGAAATTGGACAGACGACCCACGATGATACAAGGCTCGCGCCGGGCTATCTCGCGTATGATGCGCGTCTGCGTGCGGAAGAGTTTCGTCTGCACGGGGTCGTCATACATCATGTGGGTGTCTACCGACTGCTCGCTCTCCTCTACCGTACCTTCGCTGTATCCTATCTCAATAGCGGTAAGCGAAACCAATTTCTTGTCATAGAGCGGCACGCCCAACTTGGCCGCCAGTATCTCTCCGATGCGGTGTCCGCCGCTGCCGAACTCACGTGAGATGGTGATGACAAGCGGCCGCGTCTGGCCGGCTGCGGCTACCGCCGATTTGGCCGAGGCGGCATCGCGCGGCTTCACGCGGTTCTTAGGGTTGAACGAAGAGACGTGGTTGCGTCCGAAGAAGAAATAGTAAGCCACAGCGATAATGCCGAAAACGGCCATGACAAGAAACATGGAGTCATAGCCTACCCTTTTGATGAGCACACCGGCTATGAAAACGCCCACGCCTATGCCTAAGTCGAACGCCATGAAGAAAGTGGAGTTGGCCGCGCCGCGCCGTTCGGGCGACACCACGTGCATGGCCATGGTCTGCAAAGAAGGCTGCACGGCACCGAAGCTGTAGCCTAACAGCAGGGCCGAGAGGATATAGGCCGGCACATCGTGCAGGAACACCAGCAGCAAGATGCCCACGATAAGGGCGGCGTTGCCTGTATAAACCAGCGCCGCCTCGCCGTATTTGTCGATGGCACGCCCCAAGAACAATCGGGTGAGTACCGTGGCCACGGCGATGCAGATGAAGTAGATGCCGCCACTGGGTAAGTGGTGCGAGGCGGCGTAGATGGCTACATACACCTCTACCACCGCGTATGCTATCATGAACAAGAACTGCGTCACCGAAGCGGGCACCGAAAGCTTTTCAAACAGCTCGTTCCATTTCAACGGCTCGGTGGAGAGCTTGTAGTCGCGCTTTTTCACGCTGATGCCAAGCAGCAGGGCGACAAGTGCGGCCAACGTGGTCAAGGCGAACAAAGGTTGGAAGCCCCAAGTGTTCATCACCGCCAAGCCCAATGCCGGTGCGGCGGCGGTGGAGAGCGCGGTAGATAGTCCGAACATGCCTATACCTTCACCCATGCGGCTGCGGGGCACGATGTCGGTCACCCACGTGGAGACGGCATTGCTCGAAGCCGCATGGAAAGCGCCGTGTATGGTACGCAGCACCACCGCGAAGGCGATGCCCGCCGCCACGAAATAACCCATGGGCAGCAACGCCATCCCTATTAACCCCACCACTAATATGGTGCACCGGCCGCGCGTGTCCACTAACCATCCCACAAAGGGACGCGACACGATGGAAGCGATGCTGAAGAGTGCCGTGGCGATGCCGATGGCCACCGCGTCACCGCCTAAATAGGTGACGAAGAACGGGAACGTAGGCAACAGGGCATGGAAGTTGACGAAGATAAAGAAGTTGACAAGGCAAATCTTCAAGAATGAGCCTGTCCAAAGTTCGGGTTGGGTAACGGTCTTGTTCATACTTACAATGCTTTTTAATCTATGTTATTGTAACTGAAACCTATAAAAATAGTGCCCAATCACAGAAATCAATTAGACTTACGTGACTGGACACTACATATTGCTTCTCATTACGGCAGCAAAGGTACGAAAAAACAGTAAACCTTGTAACCCTTTGCCGATGAAAAAAGTTTTAAAGCCGTGTGGTGCGCCCTATCAGGTAGAAGTCCAACAACGTCAAGGCGGCCATTGCCTCCACCACGGGAACGGCACGGGGCAACACGCAAGGGTCGTGACGGCCGCGTGCTTTCAAGGTGGTTTCACTGCCGTCCATACGCACCGTGGGCTGCTCCTTCAACAAGGTGGCCACCGGTTTGAAGGCCACCCGGAAGTAGATGTCCTGCCCGTTGCTGATGCCGCCTTGTATGCCTCCGGAGTGGTTGGTACGTGTAGAAATGTGTCCGTCTGCTCCATAGAACAGGTCGTTCTGCTCCGATCCCTTCATCTCCAAGCCACCGAACCCTTCCCCATACTCGAATGCTTTCGCCGCGTTGATGCCGAGCATGGCCGCCCCGAGTGCGGCATGAAGCTTCCCGAATACAGGCTCTCCCAAGCCAGCGGGGCAACCTTTCACCACACAAGTAATCACGCCGCCTATGGTATCGCCTTCGGCTTTCACCCCGGCGATGAACGCCTCCATCTCGCGGGCTTTCACCGGGTCGGGACAGCGCACGGCATTCGTCTCGGCCAAGGCAAGGTCGTAGTCCGCATACCCTTTCTCCAAGCGGATGGGCCCCACTTGCGAGGTGTAGGCCGTGATGGATATGCCCAGCTGTCGCAGGGCCAATTTGGCAAGAGCGCCCGCCACCACGCGGGCGATGGTCTCACGCGCCGAAGAACGTCCGCCGCCGCGATGGTCGCGGATGCCGTATTTCATTTGGTAGGTATAGTCGGCGTGCGAGGGACGGTACACCTCCTTCAAGTTGTCATAATCGGCGGAGTGCTGGTTCTCGTTCCACACGATGAAACCGATGGGGCATCCCGTGCTCTTGCCCTCGAAGATGCCCGAAAGGAACTCCACCCGGTCGCTCTCCTTGCGGCCGGTGGTGATGCGCGACTGTCCCGGACGGCGCCTGTCCAGTTCCGCCTGTATGAACCCCATATCGATGGCCACTCCTGCGGGGAAGCCGTCCACGACCCCGCCGATACCCTTGCCATGCGACTCGCCGAAGCTGGTCAGGCGAAGCAGATTACCGTA
>JAJPYP010000240.1 GCA_021204885.1 Prevotellaceae bacterium | reverse complement strand
ACAGCAGCGGCAACGACGGCATCGATTCCAACGGCACGCTCACCTTTACGGGCGGAACGGTAGTCTCCTCGGGCACCACATCGCCCGAAGAGGGAATTGACTGCGACACCAATACGTTCAAGATTACGGGCGGCACCATACTGGGTATAGGCGGCGGCACGAGCAGCCCCTCCACAAGCGTCTGCACGCAATACTCCATGGTGTATGGCGGCTCGGGCAGCAGCGGCACGCGCTTTACGGTAACCACATCCGGCGGGGAGTTGGTGATGTCTTACGAGATACCGCGCACCTATAATTCCATGACCATCCTCTTCAGCAGCGACAAGCTCACGTCGGGCGGCAGCTATGTGGTCTATACGGGCGGCAGCGTGAGCGGCGACTCGTTCTATGGACTGACCACAAACGGCACGTACACGGCCGGCACGCAATCCACCACCTTCACGGTCGGTAGCCTGATAACCTCGGTAGGCAATGTATCCACCGGCGGGCCGGGCACGACGGGCGGCGGCGGTAACACACCCGGCGGCATGGGCGGCGGATGGCGCTGGTAAGCGGTGACAAGCGATGACCCTAACTTGTAAAGCATTTATAGAAGCATGGAATTGAAGGAGCGCATGAAACGCCTCATGGGGTTCTCGAAGGACAGGTACTCCATGTCGGAACTGTTAGTTTACATGGCGGCGTGGGGTATCATGTTCCTTTTTCCTGTGGTGGAGGACCTCTTCACGCTACAATCGGCAGGCACGATAGGAACCTATTGGCGCGTTATCTTCAACCAATGGTTGCTCTATGTGCCGTTCCTGTTGCTCTTCATGGTACACAACCGCATCATCTTCCCTTGGCTCTGCCTGCGACAACGAATGGCGGCCTACATCGCATGCGTCGTGGTACTCACGTTGCTGGTCATGGGGGCGGTAAGCCTGTATGACTCGCCTTGGCCAAGGAGATGGGGCGTCGTGCCTTCGACCTTGCAAGAACAACGGGAAGAAGCGCCACAGGCAATGGACGAAGGCTCGGGAAGCCTGCCCGGCGGGCACAGGCACCCCGTTCCTTGGCAGCAGAAGCACGGATGGGCACCGCCCATGGCGGTCAACAGGCCCGGGCCATATCCGTCGCCCGGTATGGAAGCACGACGGGTATCGCCCGCCATGTTCTTCCTGCACGGCCCGTTCATCATGCGGGTATTGATCGCGTTGCTCATGCTGAGCTTCAACATCGCGGTAAAGTTCTACTTCAAGTCCCTGCGCGACAAGGCCGCGATGTGGAAACTGAAGTTGAACAACACGCAAACGGAATTAGACTACCTGAAATACCAAATCAACCCGCACTTCTTCATGAACACGTTGAACAATATCCACGCATTGGTGGATATAGACCCGGTGATGGCGCAGCGTATGATTGTGGAGTTCTCCAACCTGATGCGCTACCTGCTTTACGAGACGAACAGCTCGCTCATCCTGCTCTCCAAAGAGTTGCAGTTCTTGCGCAACTACGTGGAGCTTATGCGCATACGCTTCACCGAGAACGTACATATCAACCTCTCCCTGCCCGACGACGCGGGAGATGTACAGGTGCCCCCGTTGCTCTTCATCTCCTTTGTGGAGAACGCCTTCAAGCACGGCACAAGCAGGCAGGAAGAGCCGCTGATTGACGTCGGCTTGCAGGTGCGTGGTCAAGAAGTGTGCTTCAAATGTGCCAACAGCAACTATGGGCAGTGTGCCGACCAGTGCCACGGCATCGGCTTGGAGAACATACGCAAACGGTTGCAACTCATTTACGGGGAGCGTTACACGCTTGATATAGAAGAGACGGAGAAAACCTTCACGGTGACGCTGACAGTGCCGGTAAGCAGAAAGAAAAAGGAAATAATCACAGCGACCGAAACGGGCTTCCCCTCTTGAAGCATGTCGCCCGGTTATATAAACAAGGAGAAGAAGTATGATTAAATGTCTTGCCATTGATGATGAGCCGCTG
This sequence comes from Prevotellaceae bacterium, assembly GCA_021204885.1. Next base: position 1,018 of record JAJPYP010000240.1, on the reverse strand, counting down.
GCCCTTACGCAACTCTCGGGATACATCAAACGCATCCCTTACTTGAGTCTTACAGGTTCCTGCCGCGACGCTTTTGAAGCGATGAAGCTGTTGTCTGCCCATAAGGTAGACTTGTTGTTCATCGATATAAACATGCCCGGCCTGAACGGGTTAGAGTTCGTGCGCTCGCTCAAGAAGCCACCCTTGGTGGTCTTTACCACCGCCTATTCTGAATATGCCATCGACGGCTTCCGCGTGGAGGCCGTGGACTATCTCTTGAAACCGTTCGGCTTCCCCGAACTGCTCGCCGCCGCCGAGAAGGCCCGCAAGCGTTTGGAGCAGAACAAGGTGGAAGAGCGGGTAGACGACGACTCACTTTTCGTGCGCAGCGACTACCGCATCACCCGCATCCGCTTGGACGATATACTCTACATCGAGGGAATGAGCGAATACGTGCGCATCTTCACCGAGGCTACCGCCAAACCGCTCATGCCCCTGCTCAGCATGAAACGCTTGGAAGAGATACTGCCCGCCTCGCAATTCATGCGCGTACACCGCTCCTACATCGTCAACCTGAAGAAGATTACCGAAATCTCCCGCTTTCGCATCGTCTTCGGCGACACCTTCGTTCCCGTAGGCGACCTCTACAAAGAGAAGTTCCAAGCCTACCTGAACGGCAAGATGTTGCGATAAGGTGGCCCTCGTCAGAAAGAAACGTTCACACGCTTGCCTTTGTAGCTTGCCTCTTTCACGCTACCGTCGGGCAGCTTCACCGTGAAGGTTCGCTCCTGCAACATGCCCTCGTAGCTTCCCTTGCGGGCGCCGATGGTCAAGGTGTGGCGACGGTCGTTCCAAGTCATGGGAATCTCGGTATAGGCACCTTGCTCGTAATGGTAGTTGTCGAACTCGTCCTCATACAGGGTGAACGTGCCGTCGGCACCGGGATAGACGCGCAACTCCAAGCTGTCCCAAGGCTTCTCCGTGGCATACTGCACGTCGGGGCCAATGGGAATGATGCCACCCGCCTTTATATAAAGAG
>JAJPYP010000194.1 GCA_021204885.1 Prevotellaceae bacterium | reverse complement strand
ATCATGAACCTTCCCCGATTCATCGCCTTACGTCTCTTCCTCCATTCCGATGCCGGGAAGCAGGTATCACGTCCTGCCGTGCTCATAGCGACCGTCGGGGTGGCCGTCGGGTTGGCGGTGATGATCGTGTCGGTCTCGGTCATTATCGGTTTCAAGCACCAAGTGCGCGACATGGTGGTGGGTTTCGGTTCCCACATCCAAGTGGCCAACGTGCGTGCGCCCCGTTCTTACGAGACGCGCCCCGTGGAGGCGGGCGACAGTATATGTGCTCTATTGGAGCGCTTCCCCTTGGTCAAGCGGGTGCAACGCTACTCCACCAAGCCGGGCATGATAAAGACTTCGGATGCCTTCATGGGCATGGTGCTCAAAGGTGTCGGTCCCGAATATGACCTCGACTTCTTCCGCCGTCACCTGTTGGAAGGAGAGGTGCCGCAGTTCGGCGACACCGTATCATCGGGCAAGGTATTGCTCTCGCGTGCCGTTGCCGACAAGCTCAAGTTGCATGTGGGCGACAAGATAGACACCTATTATATAGAAGGGGAGGTGCGCGTCCGCCGTTTGGAAGTGGCGGGTATCTACCGCACGAACTTTACCGAGTATGACAACCTTTTCCTGCTTACCGACCTCTACACCGTGACCCGCCTGAACCGTTGGCAGCCCGACCAGGCAAGCGGCTTGGAGGTGCTGCTCTACAGTTATGCTGATTTGGACCTGGCCACATACGAGTTGGGCAGTGCCTTGTATGACAGCACCGACCGTTACGGCGAGGAGTATTGCGTGCGCAATGTGGAGCAACTTAACCCGCAGATTTTCGCGTGGCTGGGCATCTTGAACGTCAACATCTGGGTCATCCTTATCTTGATGGCGGGCGTGGCGGGCTTCACGATGGTATCGGGCTTGCTCATCATCATCATAGAGCGCACCTCCATGATAGGGACGTTGAAGTCATTGGGTGCCGGCAACAGGTTGGTACGCCACACGTTCCTGTGGTTGGCTTGCTTCCTGATAGGGCGGGGCATGGTATGGGGCAATGTCGTGGGCATCGCGCTTTGCCTATTGGAGCGGTATACGGGGTTGTTCCGCCTTGACCCGGAGACCTATTACATGGACGCGGTGCCCGTATCGCTCAATCTCTGGGCGTTGTTATTGTTGAATGTCGGCACGCTGCTTGTCTCTTTGCTGATGCTCGTGGGCCCCTCGTACCTTGTGGCGCACATCCGCCCGGCCACCTCCATGCGATACGAGTGATGTGCTACTTCCGCAGGAAATCGCTCCGCTTGCGCAGCAGGCAGTAGAGCTTCCAGCAGAGCGACTGGCAAGGTTGCAACAAGTCGAACAAAGGCAACGCGAGGCGATGGTTCCTTTCGTCGCCCAAAGCTTTGGCCGTGCGGTGGAACACGGTGGCTTGCAGGAAGAAGCGGGCGATGAAGAGCGCTATGGCCACGGCGGCCACCCACCAGTCGCGATGCATCAGGGCGATAACGGCCGTGGCAATCCAGCCTGCATAGAACAACAATCGGGTGCACGTCTCGAATCCGGCCAAATAACGCTGTGCGCCGTGGTAAAGGCGTGCGGTGGAGGCATACCCTATCTTCTCTTCCCGCCAATCCTTGGCACGGAGGGGAGGCAGGCGGCGCACCGTGGCATCGGCATCGGTCTCGATGCGGGTGTTTCCCGCACTCGCCGTGCGGTTCACGAAGAGGTCGTCGTCGCCGCGTAGCAAATTCAAGTTGGCCGAGAAGCCCTTCTGGGCATAGAAAAGCTCCTTGCGGTAGGCCAGGTTGCGTCCCATGCCCATGTAAGGGCTGCCCGCAAGGGCAAATCCCAAGTAACGCATGGCGCCCAAGAGGTTGTCGAAGGCGCAGCACTTGTGCAGCCAGCCTTTGCCCCCATCGTATCCGCTATAGCCCAAGACGATTTGGGCACGCGAGGTGAAATTGCGGGCAAGCAGGCGCAGCCACCGGTCGCTCACAGGGCGGCAATCGGCCTCGGTGAGTACAATCCAGTCGTATTTGCTCGCCTTGATGCCCAATGTAACGGCCAGCTTCTTGCGGCTGATGTAGCGTGATGATTGGGGCACGAAGCTGTGGTACAGGTGCGCGTATCGCTCTTCGGTCAGGGTAAGGAAGTTTTCGGTATCGTCATCGTTGCTGTCGCTGATGACGATGACTTCAAACCGTGGGTAGTCCTGCTCCAATATGGCGGGCAGGTTGCGTTGCAGCTGTTCGCATGCGTTGTGGGCGCAGATGATGACCGAAACCGGGGGAAGTTCCGAGGTAAAGTGAACGTTCTCGAGGCTCACCGCACGTGCCCTGCGGCAAATGCGGTTGTACAGGCAGAGGTAGTAAAGCAATTGGACTAAGAACAGCAGACCGGTTACGGCGAGCAGCATCCCTTCCGTGGTGTCTAATCTGAATGATTCCATAGAGTCTTGTGCACTTTATATGGGTGCAAATTTATAAAAAACGCTTGGATTGGTTCGACCATGGTAAAATAATCTGCCCGCCTTGATGGAAAAATAGGGCTATATAAGGCTGTATTTCGCGCTTAAACGCTTACTTTTGCAGGAATTTTGGTGAAACAAGCAGAGGATATATACGGTATGCAAGAAGAATTGGAAACCATCAACGTGTACGGTGCCCGAGTCCATAACTTGAAGAACATCGACGTGCGGATTCCCCGAGGCAGTCTCGCGGTGATAACGGGATTGAGTGGAAGCGGCAAGTCGTCGTTGGCTTTCGACACGATATTCGCCGAGGGGCAACGCCGCTATATAGAGACCTTCTCCGCCTATGCCCGCAACTTCTTGGGTAACTTGGAACGCCCCGATGTGGACGAGATTACGGGACTTAGCCCGGTCATATCCATCGAGCAGAAGACCACCAACAAGAACCCCCGCTCCACCGTGGGCACCACCACCGAGATATACGACTACTTGCGCCTGCTCTATGCCCGTGCCGCCGAGGCCTACTCCTACCTGTCGGGCGAGAAGATGGTGAAATACACCGAAGA
>JAJPYP010000252.1 GCA_021204885.1 Prevotellaceae bacterium | reverse complement strand
CTCCCGTGAAGGTAGACGCGACCGACTACTCGGTATTAGACGAACTGGGCGGCTGGTTCGTATGAAATACTATCTAATAGCCGGCGAAGCCTCGGGCGACTTGCACGCTTCGCACCTCATGAAGGCGCTGCGCAAGGAGGACCCCGAGGCCGACTTCCGCTTCTATGGCGGTGATTTGATGGCCGAGGTGGGCGGCACGCGGGTGATGCACTACAAGGACCTGGCCTATATGGGCTTCCTGCCGGTGTTGCGGCACCTGCCCAAGATACTTGCGGGCATGCGCCATTGCAAGGCCGACATCATCGCTTGGCAACCCGACGTGGTGATATTGGTGGACTATCCGGGCTTCAACCTCGACATAGCCAAGTATGTGCATGCCCATACGCGCATACCGGTGTACTACTTCATCGCCCCCAAGATATGGGCATGGAAAGAGTACCGCATCAAGCGCATCAAGCGCGATGTAGACGAGATATTCTCCATCTTGCCCTTCGAGGTGCCTTTCTTCGAGGGGAAGCACCACTTCCCCATACACTACGTGGGCAACCCCACCGCCGACGAGGTGACGGCCTATCAAGCCACCCACAAAGACTCCTTCGAGACGTTTGCCGGCGAGCATTTCCTCTCTGCGGGCAAGCCTGTCATCGCGCTGCTGGCCGGCAGCCGCAAGCAAGAGATAAAGAACAACCTGCCTGCCATGATCGAGGCGGCCGACGCTTTCCCCAGCTACCAGCCTGTGTTGGCCTGTGCGCCGGGCATCTCGCCCGATTTCTATTGGGAGTGCGTGGGCGATGCCGACGTGAAGCTGCTTATCAACCGCACCTACGCCTTGTTGCGCCATGCCGAGGTGGCGTTGGTCACTTCGGGTACCGCCACCTTGGAGACGGCCCTGTTCCGTGTGCCGCAAGTGGTTTGCTACCGCATGCCCATGGGCAAGCTCATGGCCTTCTTGAAGCGGCACGTGCTGAAGGTGCGCTTCATCTCATTGGTGAACCTGATAGCCGGGCGCGAGGTGGTGAAAGAGTTGGTGGCCGACGACATGACCGTGCCGCAAATGCGTGCCGAAATGGAGCGCATCCTTTGCGACGAGGCCTACCGCAAGCAGATAGACGAGGGCTATAGTGAAGTGCTCTCCCGTTTGGGAGGGGCGCAGGACGCGCCGCGTAGGGCTGCCGTGAAAATGGTGGAGTTGCTTAGAAAGCGTAAAGCGAGATGACGTACAGGTAGACTACGGCCGCCGGTATAGCCATGAGCGAGCTGTCGAAGCGGTCGAGCATGCCGCCGTGTCCTGGCAGTATGGTGCCCGAGTCCTTGATGCCAAGGCGGCGTTTCAGCAGCGACTCCGTCAGGTCGCCCCATGTGCCGAACACCACTACCACAATGGCTAATCCCACCCATTGCCACAAGGGTAGGAAGGGAAAGAAACGTGCCAACACGAAGGCGGCGATGATGGCGCACACACCTCCGCCTATGCTCCCTTCCCACGACTTCTTGGGCGAGATGGAGGGGAAGAGCCGGTGCCGCCCCAAGAGCGTGCCGATGCAGTAGGCGCCCGAATCGCTCAGCCAAATGAAGATGAATACCGAAAGGGGCAGGATGGGGTTGTAGCTCACGCCCCCTACGTGTCCGTTATGGAACGCCAGCACGTTGAGCAAGGCGAAGGGAAGCGCCACGTAGAGTTGGCTCAACGCCGAGAAGGCCCAGTTGCCTAAGGGATTCTCTTTACGCGCATAGATTTCGCTTATCACAAGGTAGAGCCACAGCAACAGGTAGGGCAGGAACACCCGCGCGTCGGCTATGTCGGCACAGTAGGCCATGATGGCCAGGAAGAGGTAGGCACCGCCCAAGGCGGTAATCACACGGTTCACGTCGGCCAGTGCGCTCCGGTTGATCAAGTGGCCGAACTCGCTGATGGTGAGTGCGGCGATAAGCATGAATACGATGCCGAAGCTCATGGGGCTGTACAGGATGCTGCCCGCCATGACCACTACGAATAACACGCCGGTAACGGCACGTTGCAAGAAATTGTTCTTCATGATGCTTTCCCTCTCCAACAGTTATAGATTGAACGTGCTTGGTTACTTTTCCGTTTGGTTGTCCGTAGCCGCTTTATCCGTAGCGGGGGCTTCCCCTGTTTCGGGCTTGTCGCTTTCAGCCTGCTTGTCGCCTTCGGCCTGCTGCTCGTCGCCTTCGGCCTGCCGCTCGTCGCCTTCGGCGGTGGCATTGCCTTTATGGGCCGCCATGATAATCTCTTCCGAGCGCGATGCCCAAGGACGCTTGCCGAAGATGGCTTCCACATCCTCTGCCATGATTACCTCGCGGTCGATGAGCTGCTGTGCCAACCGCTTGTGGCCGTCGCGGTGTTCCAAGAGTATCTTCTTGGCGCGTTCATACTGGTCGTTGACCATGCGCTTCACCTCCTCGTCGATGAGTTCGGCGGTCTTCTCGCTGTAGGGACGCTGGAAAGAGTAGTCGTCGTTGTTGTAATAGCACAGGTTGGGCAGCTTCTCGCTCATGCCTAAATAGGCCACCATGCCGTAGGCCTGCTTGGTCACCCGTTCCAAGTCGTTCATGGCACCGGTGGAGATGCGGCCTATGAACAGGTCCTCGGCGGCGCGTCCGCCAAGCGTGGCGCACATCTCGTCGAGCATCTGTTCCTTGGTGGTTATCTGCCGCTCTTCGGGCAGGTACCATGCGGCACCGAGTGCGCGTCCGCGCGGCACGATGGTTACCTTGATAAGCGGGTTGGCATATTCCAACAGCCAAGAGATGCTGGCGTGTCCTGCCTCGTGTATGGCGATGGAGCGCCGCTCGGCTTCGGTGGTTATCTTGTTCTTCTTCTCCAAGCCGCCCACTATGCGGTCTACGGCATCGAGGAAGTCTTGCTTGCCCACGTACTTCTTTCCGTGGCGTGCGGCTATCAGCGCGGCCTCGTTGCACACGTTGGCTATGTCGGCGCCCGAGAAGCCCGGCGTCTGCCGTGCCAGCAAGTCCACATCCACCGTGGAGTCTATCTTGATGGGGCGCAGGTGCACGCCGAACACCTCCTTGCGTTCGT
>JAJPYP010000141.1 GCA_021204885.1 Prevotellaceae bacterium | reverse complement strand
GTGGCAATGTCTACATATTTAACTTCTTTTTAGACTGAACCGTGCAGTCTTTCCCCTTTCGTGCGTCTAATGGGTAAATGGTGAATAGAGGTGTCCGCAAAACAAGCACTGACATTGGAAAGCGAGGAAGAGCTGATAGAGGGCTGCCGGGCAGGGAACGACGCTGCCCGAAAGGAACTCTATACCCGCTATGCTCCGGGAATGTTGGCGGTGTGTTACCGTTATACGGGCGACCTTGACGCGGCACACGACGTGTTGCACGACGGTTTCGTGAAGATCTTCACCCGCTTCTCCTTTCGCGGGGAGTGTGCGTTGGGCACGTGGGTGATGCGCATCATGGTGACGCAATCCATCGACTACTTGCGGCGGCGGCAACGTCTGAGCCGGTTGGTGAACACCGAAGAGCAGCTTCCCGATGTAGCGGATGAAGAAGAGGTGGCCGAAGCGGCGGGTTCCCTGAGCGAGGCCCAATTGATGGAGCTTATCGCCGAGCTTCCCGAGGGTTGCCGCACGGTGTTCAACCTCTACGTGTTCGAAGAGATGACGCACAAGGAGATAGCCCGCTTGCTTGGCATCAAGGAGCACTCCAGCACCTCGCAACTGCACCATGCACGATGTTTGTTGGCTAAAAGAATAAAAGAGATATTGCAAGATGAAGGAAAATGATGCATTGACCGGCCTGTTTCGCAGCCGCCTCTCGGGGGCGGAGCTGCCCGTAAGAGAAGGCACGTGGGAGAAGTTGCGACAAGCGCTTCCACCTATGGCCGCCACGGGCGGAAAGCGTGCGGCAGGTATAATCCCCCTGCATAGAACGCTCTACAGGGTAGCTGCCGCGGCGGCGGTGTTGCTCGTGCTTGGGGGCGTTTCGGCGGCTTTCTGGTACTTCTCGCCCAAGGAAGAGATAGAGGATGCCTTTACGCAAGCGGCCGCCTATATGCCCGAAGCGGGCTTGGATACCACCCATACGGCCGAACCTCCCGTGATTGTCCAGCCGGTGTCTCCCGGCGGCGGGCAAGCCCCGTCCGTCACCGCCCAAGCGGTGAAGCCAAGCGGATGGCAAGCCGCCACTACACCCCGGGGGGCAAGGCCGGCCGGGTTGTACCAAGCCGGCATGAACCCTTCCGATGCAGGCGGCGGTAACGACCCGTCGCTCCCCGCATCGGGAACCGGCGAGACCGGCGATGACGACGAGACGGTATCGGTACACTTCTCCATCACCATTACCGAGCAGGTGTTCGACAACGGTGAGAGCCAAGAGAGCGGCTTCTATGAGGTAAACGACCCGATGGCCGCCGCCGCTTCATCCACCACACCCGCCGCTACGGGCAAGGAGAGCCAAGCCCGCCGCGACTCGAAATGGGCGTTGAAGGCGGGCATCGGCACCGCGCTTCCCAAGGGCGACTATCACGCGCCGCTCACCGCCGGCTTGACGGTGGAGCGTAGTCTGGGCAGCCGTGTCGCTGTGGAGGCGGGCCTGCAATACCACCGCATGGAAGGGGATGGCACCACGGAACACCGCCTCTCCATTCCCCTCAGTGCCGACGTGCTGTTGGCCTCGGCTTCCCGTTTCGACCTCTATGCCACGGCGGGCGTAGCCGTGGAGAAGTGTGTGGCCGGCGCACCCGACAACAGCTTCTCGGCCGAGCCCGTGCAATGGTCGGTAGCCGTGGGCTTGGGTGCCCGTTACAAGATGGGCGACCGCTTCGCACTCTTTGCCGAGCCTACGGTGACGCACCACTTCTCCAACGGGGGCGACACGCGGACGTTGCGCTCGGAGCGCTCCACCAACTTGAACCTGCTTTGCGGGGTACGCATGAGCTATTGACCGATGAGCGACCTTTTATGACACACGGAACGATGAAAACCCACTTTCCTTTCAAATACAGCTGCCTCGTGTTGCTCTTCTGCACGGCCTGCACGCTCTTTACGGGCGCTTGCACGGACGAGACGCTCGACTACAACAACCCCAATGTAGACCTCTTCGTGAAGCAACTCAAGACGGGCAAGTATGTGGTGCAGGAGATAGACTCCACCGGCATCGCCGGCACCCTTCCCCACTTCACTTACGACGACATAGAGAGCTTGCTCAAGTATGCCGAAGACTTGACGGAGATACCCGACTTCCCCTTGGCACCCGTCTCCTACTCAGCCGGTGGCAAGCTGCGTTTGGGCGAGTGCATCCTTTGGACGGTGGAGACCATCCGCTTGGGACACCACGCCTCGATGGGCTGCAAGATGGTGCACGTGGACGCGCTCGACTACGAGGGCATCTATTTCTTGAGCGACGAGGAGGTGCAGGATGCCGCCGCGCGTTACCGCCGTTGGTGGGAAGAGCACAAGTATCCTCGCTCCGGGTGGACCGTCGACCCTTGCTATGACGACCCGCTTTGCGCAAGCGGATACATGTGGTGGTAGAGGCATGAGAATCCATCTTCCCAATCGGCATTTCCCATCTCTATAAAGCAGGGATTCTACGGAAGCGCTTCCATAGTATCTACGGAAGCGCTTCGATAGCACCTACGGAAGCGCTTCGATAGCATCTACGGAAGCGCTTCGGCAGAGGTTGTTCAAGCGCTTCGGCAGAGGTTGTTCAAGCGCTTCAGCAGAGGTTGTTCAAGCGCTTCGGCAGATTATAAGCATAGTATTCCTTAGATGCACAAATTCGAGTTTGTAGAGGTAGGAATTCGAGTTTGTAGAGGTGGAAACTCGAGTTCTTGGATGGGAAGAAACGCTTTCCTTTCTCCTCTTGCGATGCGTTTGGGAAATATATCGGTGTACCGACCAAAAAATCGGCGGTGGGGGCTTGCCTATTTCAACGACTTCTTTTTATCTTTGCAAGCACTCAGAACGATTTGACGCACGCCGTATGAAACATCCACTTTCTCGTCTGCTTTGGCCGGTGCTGCTCTTTTGCGGCATGGCGGGGCCTGTATCGGCACAAACGCTCCCACCGGGAGAGGAAGCCGGCTTCACCCCGCCGTTGTACGTGCCCCTCACCTTCGCGGGGCATTGGGGGGCGCTACTGGGCCGCCATTTACAGGGGGGATTTGTGTTACACACCGGCGG
>JAJPYP010000138.1 GCA_021204885.1 Prevotellaceae bacterium | reverse complement strand
GCCATCTTGAACGACCCCGAAGCCAGCGACAACGACAAATATGTGGCACTCACCTTCCTGCGCAACGCCGACGAGTCGAGCAAGGGGAAGTTGCCCTTCTGCCAAGATACCGGCACGGCCATCATCCACGGCGAGAAGGGGCAGCAAGTGTGGACGGGCTACTGCGACGAGGAGGCGCTCTCCCTTGGTGTCTACAAGACCTACACCGAAGAGAACCTGCGCTACTCGCAGAACGCGCCCCTCACCATGTACGAGGAGGTGAACACGCGCTGCAACCTGCCCGCACAGATAGACATCGAGGCCACCGAGGGGGCTGAATACCGCTTCCTTTGCGTGGTGAAGGGCGGGGGCAGCGCCAACAAGACCTACTTCTACCAAGAGACCAAGGCCCGCATCCAGAACCCCGGCACGCTCGTGCCTTTCTTGGTGGAGAAGATGAAGACCTTGGGCACGGCAGCCTGTCCGCCCTACCACATCGCCTTTGTCATCGGCGGCACGTCGGCCGAAAGGAACCTGCTCACGGTGAAGTTGGCATCCACGCACTTCTACGACAGCCTGCCCACCACGGGCGACGAGACGGGCCGCGCCTTCCGCGACATCGAGTTGGAGAAGGTGCTGCTGAAGGAGGCGCAGCGAATAGGATTAGGCGCCCAGTTCGGCGGCAAGGCCTTCGCCCATGACGTGCGCGTCATCCGCCTGCCCCGGCATGGAGCCTCCTGCCCCATCGGCTTGGGCGTGAGCTGCTCGGCCGACCGCAACATCAAGGCCAAGATAAACGCCGACGGCGTGTGGATAGAGAAGATGGACGACAACCCCACGGAGCTCATTCCCGAGGCCTTGCGCAAGGCCGGCGAGGGCGATGCCGTGCGGGTGGACCTTGACCAGCCCATGGCCGACGTGTTGAAGATCTTGACCAAGTATCCCGTCTCTACCCGCCTGAGCTTGAACGGCACCATCATCGTGGCACGCGACATCGCCCATGCCAAGCTGAAAGCCCGCTTGGATGCCGGCGAGGACCTGCCCCAGTACTTCAAGGACCATCCCGTGCTCTATGCCGGCCCCGCCAAGACCCCGCAAGGCATGCCGTGCGGCTCCATGGGCCCCACCACCGCCAACCGCATGGACCCCTACGTGAACGAGTTCCAAGACCACGGCGGCTCCATGATCATGATTGCCAAGGGTAACCGCACCCAGGAGCTCACCGATGCCTGCAAGAAGCACGGCGGCTTCTATTTGGGCAGCATCGGCGGCGCGGCGGCCATCCTCTCGCGCAACTCCATCCAAAGCATCGAGTGCGTGGAGTATCCCGAACTCGGCATGGAGGCCATCTGGAAGATACGTGTCACGGACTTCCCCGCCTTCATCTTGGTAGACGACAAGGGCAACGACTTCTTCAAGCAGTTGAAGCCGTATAAGTGCGGCAAGTAAAAGAGAAAAGCCGGCTAAAGCCGACATACAAACGGTAAAGGCTGTGACGCGGGCGCGTCACAGCCTTTACCTTATATACTAACGCGCGTTCCGCTCCCTTGCTACTCCCTCATCATCAACCGCCGCTCCGCCATCTGGGCATACTTCGTGCCCGGGCGGCCATAGTTGGCGTAGGGATGGATGGAGATGCCGCCGCGCGGGTTGAAGAGCCCCGTCACTTCGATGTACTTGGGGTCCATCAGGCGGATGAGGTCGTTCAAGATGATGTTCACGCAATCCTCGTGAAAGGCGCCGTGGCTGCGGAAGCTGAAGAGGTAGAGCTTCAGGCTCTTGCTCTCCACCATCTTGCTCCCGGGGATGTAACAGATGCGTATCTCGGCGAAGTCGGGCTGCCCGGTGATGGGACAGAGCGCGGTGAACTCGGGGCAGTTGAAACGCACCCAGTAGTCGCGCTCCGGGTGTTTGTTCTCGAACGTCTCCAACACGTCGGGGGCGTAGTCTTGCTTGTAATCGGTTTGATGACCCAACAGGGTGAGTCCTTCGGCAGATGTTGACATAATATAATAGGTATAGATGGTTGGACAGGGAACGTGACAGGAAGAAGCGGGTATCGGCGCGGGGACCGATGGGCGGGAACAAGGCGGTGACGGGCGACGCTACAAGTCGAGCTTCCACACCTTGTAAGAGATGCCCTCGTCATAGACATCGCTGCCGTCTACCCGCTTGATGAACTTCACCACCCGGATGGTGACGGGCAGGATGATGACCTCATAGAGTGTCTTGAGGAATACTTGCAGGCACATCATCACGAGCAACTGCCGCCACGCGATAAGGCCGCCGAAAGCGATGGGAAAGAAGATGAGCGAGTCGGCCCCCTCACCCACCACCGTAGACCAGATGGCGCGTGCGGCGAAACGGCGGCCTGCGCTCGCGAGCTTCATGCGGCTCATCACGTAAGCGTTCAGGAAGGAGCCGGTAAGGAACGCAAGCAGGCTGGCCACCACGATGCGCGGCGCCATATAGAAGACGAAGTTGAAGTGTGCCTCTCCCTCCCAAAAGGGAGCGGCGGGCAGCGCCACGGCTATCAGCCCCAAGGCCACGACAAAGAAGTTCATCACGAAGCCGCACCATATAATGAGCCGCGCCTTGCGGTAGCCCCATACCTCGGCGATGCAGTCGTTGATGATGTAGGAGATGGGAAAGACGAGCAGCCCGGCGGTCACCGTCAGCCCGCAGAGGTTGATGACTTTGGTTTCAAGTAGATTGGCGGTTATCAGGCACACATTGAACAAGATGCCCAACAACATGAAAGAGAGCGATACTTTTTGTTTCATGTTCCTGTTTTTTACGTGGTGTTCTGGAATACACGGTGAGAGGGTGAGTCTTTTGAAACATCTCCTCACACAATCGGCTTGCAAAGGTAGGCATTCCACGCTTGACGACCAAACAAAGGAGTAGTAATTTCCCTTTCGCTTTATATAATCCTCGCCCCGCTCTCCAACTCCAATAACCGCCGCTTGGCATCCACGCCACCGGCATAGCCCGTCAGGGAGCCGTCGCTGCCTATCACCCTGTGGCAAGGAATGAAGAGCGAGAGCGCGTTGGCACCTATAGCGGCCGCCACGGCACGCACCGCATCGGGTCGCCCCAAGCAG
>JAJPYP010000167.1 GCA_021204885.1 Prevotellaceae bacterium | reverse complement strand
TAGAACGCGGGTTTCCTAAACCTGTGATCCGGGTTCGATTCCCGGTGGAGCTACTCGGGGTTGAATTAGCAAGAGACCGAGCTGTTCAAATGCATACCCGACGTGAAGCGGCTCAGGATGTACATTGATATGTTGAAGCGTTGCCAAACGAAATTCGACGTGCTTTACCGCGTGATGGGTACCATGTACTTGACCGAGCCGGCCGTGGACGAGCAGGAGGCCATCGGCATAGGGCTATACAAGGCCCTCGTTCCCTTCGTGCCTTACGACGTGAAGGGATTTCGCGCACGCAAGACCGTCTGGGCGAACGCCGTGGATATGGTGGCGCTCCTGAACAGGGAACTGGTGATGTGCCTGAAAGGGGAAAGCAATGCCCTCTCACGCGAGGTGGCCGAGGCCTTTATCGAGCATATAAGGGAGAAGGAGCAGTTGCGGCAGGAAAAGGAGAAGAAACGCCACAGAAGCGACGCGGGCAAGAAAAGGATGGCCAAGCGGAAGGCGGAGAAAAAGCTCAAGAAGTAAGCAGGCTATCGGTGGCGGGGAATGACGTTTAGATGTGATCTATGGCGGGGGAAGGGCCCTGTTCCCTTGCCATTGCCTTGGCCCGCGCTCTGTCGGGCTTGCCTGTTCCGGTGAGCGGGATGCGGGGCACTGAGAGGATGCGTTTGGGCCGCTGGTAGGGTGTGAGGATCCGGCGGCACAGCGCGTCGATGCCCTCGGGCAGGGGGCCTTCTACCAGTAGCACGACGATCTCGCCGAACCGCGCGTCGGGGGCGGAGGTGACGGTGAACGGCCGGGCGAGGTGGGGTTGCAAGGCGGCCTCTACTTGCTCCATTTGAATCTTCACGCCCCCGCTGATGATTGTGTTGTCTCGCCTGCCCAAGATGCGGAAGTGCCGGCCGGTGTCGTCCATCTGGGCCACGTCGTTGGTCGTCAACTCTTCCCGGCAGACGCACGGGGCGTGAATGACGAGCGTCCCTTCTTGGCTCAAGCGGACGTGCACCCCCTCGAGCGGCGTGTACAGATCGGTAGCTTGGGGGCCGCTCAACCTTCGCAAGGCGACGTGCGAGAGGGTTTCGGTCATGCCGTAGGTAGACCATACGGCGTTGGGGAATGTTTTCAGCGCTTGGGCAAGTGTAGGGTCGATGGGACCGCCACCGATGAGCAGGTGGGTGATTTGCCGTAACAACGCCTTCTCTTCGGGGACCTGCAACGAGTGGATGACTTGCAGGGGCACCATGGCGGCCAGCACGGGGGCTTGGGCCAGCCCTTTGAGCGGATGGCCCGATGGGGTGACGGGCAGCAGGTCCAGTCCTGCCACGAGGGCGCGTACCACCATCATCTTGCCGGCGATGTATTGGAGGGGCATGCAGAGCAACGCGGTATCTCCTGCCCGCAACCGCAAGAACGAGCAGGTGAGGCGGGCGCTTTCCATCATGCGTGCTTTCTCCACCCGCAAGGCCTTGGGCTTGCCCGTGGAGCCGCTGGTATGTACTATGAGCGTGGGGCTGTCGTCGAACCAATCGGCGAGGAAGGCGAAGAGTTCCCTCAGGAAAGGGGGCGTGTCGAAAGACCCACCCCCTTCTCGCGGGTCGTACGGGATGCCGCCAATCATGACGTAGGGTATATCCTGATGGGAAGCGCGGGTGGTCATGGCAGGAGCAGGCGGTTGAAGTCGGGCTCGGGCAGGTCGGGGTGGAACCAAAGGCGGTCGCCCTGCATGCACAAGGGAGTGTCGATGTTGTCGGTAAAGAGCAAACCGGTGCCCAATCCTTGCGGCAGGAGGGGATGCAGCGTGGCGCACCATTGGGCGATGGCGTTCAGCCCGATGTTCGATTCCAAGGCGGAGGTGACCCACGAGCCGATGCCCCGCTCGGCGGCCAACGTTCTCCATTCCGTGCAACCGCTGATGCCGCCATGCAGGGAGGGCTTCAGGATGATGTATTGCGGGCGGATGGTGTCAAGCAGGGCCGTCTTCTCTTCGCGCCGGTTGATGCCGATGAGTTCTTCGTCCAAGGCGATGGGCAGGGGCGTGGCGGCGCAAAGACAGGCCATCTCCTGCCATTGCCCGGCACGGATGGGCTGCTCGATGGAGTGCAGGCCGTAGGCGGAGAGCCGTCGCAACTTCTCCATGGCATCGCCCGGAGTGAATGCGCCGTTGGCGTCCACGCGCAAGGCCACCTCTTCGGGCGGGAAACGGCGGCGGATGTGCGCCAGCAAGGCCAGCTCCTTGTCAAAGTCGATGGCCCCTATCTTCAGCTTGATGCAACGGAACCCCACGCGGGTCTTTTCGGTGATGCGGCGATGCATCTGCTCGTAACTGCCCATCCATATCAGTCCGTTGGTGGGAATGCCCTCTTTCCCCTCGCTGAACGGGGTGTGCCACAGGCGCAGGCTTCCCGCCTCAAGATGGCGCAAGGCCGTTTCCAGTCCGAACAGGATGGAAGGATAGGGAAGCAACGCCTCGCGGTCGATTGTGCCTTTCCGCTCGAAGTCGCGGCAGGCCGCTTCCAACACTTCGCCGTAACGGGGCGTGTCGTCGCAACTCAACGCGGGCAGCGGGGCGCACTCGCCCACGCCCATGCCTTGACGTTCCGTATCGGTGAGCCACAGATACCATACGTCGCGCACCGTGTAAACGCCGCGCGACGTGCCGGCGGGGCTTTTGAAGTGCAATTGCTTGGGGATATGCGGAGATGATACATAGAGGCTTGCCGTCAGGGAAATTGGGGATAATCGTCGAACCGGGGCTTGCGTTTCTCCAGAAAGGCTTTTCCGCCCTCTTGCGCCTCGTCGGTGAGGTAGTAGAGCATCGTGGCGTCGCCGGCCAGCTCTTGTATGCCGGCCTGTCCGTCCAACTCGGCATTGAGTCCCGCCTTGATCATGCGCAGGGCAAGGGGGCTGTGTTCCATCATCTTTTCCGCCCACGCCACGGCGGTGTCTTCCAAGCGGTCGAAGGGAACCACGGCGTTCACCAACCCCATCTCCAAGGCTTCGCGGGCGGAGTATTGACGGCAGAGGAACCAAATCTCGCGGGCCTTCTTCTGCCCCACGACACGCGCCAAGTAGGAGGCGCCGAACCCCGCGTCGAAGCTGCCCACCTTGGGCCCCGTCTGCCCGAAGACGGCGTTCTCGGAGGCGATGGTCAGGTCGCACACCACGTGCAGTACATGTCCGCCGCCGATGGCATATCCGTTGACCATGGCCACGACCGGCTTGGGCAATGAGCGGATTTGCTTTTGCACTTCCAACACGTTCAACCGCGGCACGCCGTCGGTGCCCACGTAGCCGCCGCGCCCCTTCACGTGCATGTCGCCGCCGCTGCAAAAGGCCTTGTCGCCGGCTCCCGTAAGCAGCACCACGCGGATGTCCCCGCACTCGCGGCAATGGCGCAGCGCGTCGCCCATCTCCGTCACGGTAGTGGGCGTGAAGGCGTTGCGGTAGCGCGGGCGGTTGAGGGTGATTTTGGCTATCCCGTTGTAACAGTCGAAAAGGATGTCACTGTATTCCTTGATGGTTTTCCATTCCCTTGTTTCCATATCGTTTATGTTATTTCTCTTTTAATCGGTGATAATAGTCCGTCAGCAGGGAGGTGTCGGTGTCCTTGTCTGTAAAGACCTCCATCAAGAGGGGGTGCGAAGTGGCGTCAGCAGCGGTGAACTGCCGCATGGCGATGGCCAACTCTTCGGCCGACGTGGCTTTCAGGTAGACGAATCCCCGCTCTTGGGCCCAGCCTTTGGCCGAGGTGTGGTGCTCGGCGGTAATGAAGGGGCGCGAGCGTCCGGTCTTGTCCATGCCGGGCAAGGTGTGGAAAATCTCTCCCCCGGCATTGTTGAGCAGCATGATGCGGATGTTGGCCCCGATCCGGGTGTTCCAAAGCGCGTTCATGTCGCTGAAGAAACTCAAGTCGCCGATGATGATGAAGTTGAGCTTGTCGGACGCGGCGGCATACCCCACGGCGGTGGAGAGCGAGCCTTCGATGCCGTTCACGCCCCGGTTGCAGCACACCTCCACCTCGCAAGGCAGGGTGAAAAGCTGGGCATAGCGCACCGTGGAGCTGTTGGCAAGGTGCAAGGCGCACGGCGCGGGCAGCGCGTGCAGCAGGGTGCCGATGGCGGCGGGTTCCGAGTAAGGCAGTTCGGGCTCGGGGATGGTCTTGCACAGGTTCTCCCACTTCATAGGGTAACCCGTGGGCTTGCCCTCGAGCAGGAAGGCCACTTTCTCCAAGAACTCGAAGGGATCCATCTCGATGACCGTGGTGAGGCAACCGTAGAGGTCGGCCACCTTGCCGTCGGCCGCGATGTGCCAATGCTCGCGCGGGGGGTGGTTGCGCAAGAACTTCTTCAACTGCTTGGAGATGATGTGTCCGCCGTAGGTGATGAGCAGGTCGGGGGCCATCTCCTCTTGCCGTGCGGCATCCATGGCATAGACGGCCAGGTCGAAGTTCTTGATGGGGATGCCCGGAACGGTTTGGTTGCCCAAATGTTCCGTGAGCCAGACGAACTGCTTGTAGAGCGGCTTTACATATTTCTTTTCAAACAGATAGATCAAGTTCATCTGCCCCACCACCACCATGCGCTTGTGGTATTTGTTGAGGCGTTCTATCAGCTCCCTGTAGTCGCGGTCATACAGGCTCAACCCTTGGTAGCGGGTAATGACCCGCACTTGCGGCAACTCCTTCGCCCCGAAACGGTAAATGGGCTCCGAGACGGGCACGTTGATGTGCACGGGACCTTTGCCGTGGTGCGTCGTTTCCAATATGGCCTCGTTGATGAGGCGGTTGCAATACCATTCGTCCTCCTCGGTGTGCACGTCGGGCAGGTTGACCGACATCTTGACCAGCGGGCCGAATACCCCGGGTTGCGGCAAGGTTTGCCCGTCCATCTGCCCGATCCATGCCGCGGGGCGGTCGGCCGAGATGACAATCAGGGGTACCTGTTGGTAATAGGCTTCGGCCACGGCGGGGTGCAGGTTGAGCAAGGCCGACCCTGATGTGCAGCAAACGGCGGCGGGGCTCCCGCTGTGCAACGCCAATCCCAAGGCGTAGAAGCCGGCGCTGCGCTCGTCGGTCACGGCATGGCACTGGAAGTCGTCGACATGGGCCATCGTGTGCACGATGGCCGCGTTGCGGCTGCCCGGACAAAGCACGATGTGCCGTATGCCGTGTGCCTTCAGAAGCGCCGCCAATTGCAGTATGTTTTTCTTCTCTGAATACATGGTTATGGGTTTATAGAATGCGTGTCGAGGATGTTTCCCATCGTTTCCATTTTCCTGCCCGTTTCCTCCCACTCCTCTTCCGCGTCGGACGTGGGCAAGATGCCCCCGCCGGCATAGAGTGTCACCCGGCCGGACAGCACTTGCATGCAGCGCAGGTTCACGTATAGGTCGGTTTGCCCTTCGGGGTCCAGCAGCCCCGTGAATCCGGAGTAATAGGCGCGGTCGTATCCTTCGTGCGCACAGATGAAGCGGAAGGCCTCTGCTTTGGGCAATCCGCAGACGGCGGGTGTGGGATGGAGCGCTTCCAAGAGCTCACCCAAGCGGTCGGTGCGCGTCAGGCGAAAATGGAAATCCGTCTGCAAGTGGGCCAAGGCTCCCGCCGTGACGGGGTAAGGACCTGTCTCGCAAGGTGCGTCGTCAAAACGGCAAAGGAGGGTGCGCAGGTAATCGGCCACGCAATCCTGCTCTTCCCGGTTCTTGCGGTCCCAACGGGCCAGCGTGCTGCCCTCTTGGGCCGGGAGGGTACCCGCCAAGGCTACGGTGTGCCACTTGTCATGGTGCCCGCTCAAAAGTATCTCGGGCGTGCTGCCTATCCACGTGCCCGAAAGGGGTGTGTGGCACAGATAGACGAAGAGGTGCGGATAGTTACGGCAAGCTTTCAAGAAAGCGCCGGCAGGCGAGAAGCCGTTGCCCGTGGGCCGGGTGAGGGCACGCGAGAGCACCAATTTGCGGAAACGCCGCTCCCTTACCGGCGTGATGAAGCGGTCGAAGGCTTCGGCGTAACGCTTCTTCCCGTCTTCGTCGGTAAGGCAGGTTGTCGTTGCTTCCAAGCGACCCGTCGAATCGGGAACGGTATGCTCCATGCGGGCCAAGGCCTTTTCCGTTTCCGCCCAGCCGCTTGCCGTGATGTCGGGGCGGATAAGCAACGACGGATGCTTTTCCGTGGACTGGAACGGAGCGAAGACAAATCCCCGTTTCCCGTCGAGGGCACGCAGGGTTTCGATCCGTTCCACTTCGCCCGAGGCCTGCCCGATGAAACGGCATGCGGCCGCTTGCGGCATGCGGTAAAGCACGAAGCTGCGGTCGCCGCAGGCCAAGCGGTCCAATGCCTCCTCGATGGATTTGTAGGGCAAGTTCATTTCAGTTTCCCTATAAAATTGACCACCCGCACGATGGAAACGGGCTTCCCTTCGGGCGTGAGATCTCCACGTCCCACACGTGTGTGGACTTGCCCTCGTGTACCAACTTGCCGCGGGCAATGACCTTTCCGCCCACAGGGACTGGAGAGAGATGGTTCCCGCTCACCTGCATGCCGCAGGCATGTTCGCCCTCGCGGCAACGCCTTAGCGAGCCATATCCCGCCAAGGTCTCGGCCAATGCCAACGACGCCCCGCCGTTGAGCATGCCGAAGGGTTGTGAAGTGCGGTGGTCCACGGGCATCTCGGCACGCACCATGTCGCCCTCGTCGGGCAAGAAGACGATGCCTAAATGTTCTGTCATGGATTCCGGGTATTCCCGCTTGCGGATCGCTTCTTCCGTGGTATGCCGGTCTCTCTTTTCAGTCATGTCGGTCTGTTCTTTGCTATAAGTATGCAAAAGTACATAAATTCCCGGTGAGAATGGCAAGCATGCCCATCTTTATAATAGAAAAGTGGGAGTTTCTTACTCAAAGCTTACGTAGTGCCCTATCCTTTCCAAGTCGGACGGGGTGAACTCGTCGTAGAGAAAGAGGGGTTTGAGGTTGTGGAGCGTGCCTGCCTTGCGCCGCTCTTCCACGATGCGGACAGCTTGGTAGAAGTTGATGTAGGGGTGGGCGCGTAGCTTGTCGATGCCGGCGCGGTTCACGTTCAGGCGGCGGATGTCGTCGGGGTCGACGCTGAACCAAGGGGCAAGGCGGCGCCAGTCCAAGTGTATCTCTTCCAATTGCTCGACGCGGTAGAAACCGCCCAAGCGGGCGCGGTAGGCGGTTATCATGCGGGCGATGGCACTGCCTATGCCGGGTATCTTCTTCAATTCGGTGGTGTCGGCGCGGTTCAGGTCGATGACGGTGCCGGCGGGGTATTTGTATGTGGCGGCGGCAGGTGGTTGCAACAGAAGGCTTTCAAGGGTATCGGCCGTTTGATTCGTGTGGTTGTTTGGAGGTGTGCCGTTTTCAGCAAAAATGTCGTTTCCTGCAGAAGTGCCTTTATCTGCGGAAGCGGCGTTTGCCCCGGCTTCATCGGCTACATATATATAAGGTAGGAGCGCTTGGTACGTCTCCTCGGTCAAGCCATAGATCTTCCGGAAGTCGGCGGCCCCATGGAAGCGGCCGCCCCTCTGCCGGTACCGCACGATGTTGCGCACCATCCATGCGGGCAGTCCCATGCGGCGCAAGGTGGCGCTGTCGGCGGTGTTGGGGTCGAAAGGAATGGGGTGCAGGGCATAGTGACCGCTTTCCCGCTTGCCGTAAGCGTAGCGGGGGCGATGCGTTTCCTCTTCACGTGTGGCCATGGAGGCGATGAAGCTGTCATACCCGGCCATGGCTATGGCCTGTCGCGCCTCTTGGGCAGGGGTGACGGTGTGGTGAAGACGGTGGTACCGGCAGATGCGGCCGATGAGGAATACCAGCAGGATGGCGGCAATCAGCCACACGATGCCGCGTCGCTCGCCGCGCGAGTAATAGACGAACTCTTTGAACGGATGCTTCATCTTCCCGTCAATCAACCCCACAAACCATCAACCCCACGGACAATCGCCTACGTCAGCGCTTACAGCAGCCCCAACTCGTTGATGAAGATGAAGGCGATGCCTATCGGCACAATGTATTTCAAGGTGAATATCAACGACCTGTATATCCCTATCTTCAAGGCACCGTGGTTGGTAAGCTCCGACCACACCGTTTTCTTGTCCAAGTACCAGCCCACGAAGATGGCGATGAAGAAGCCGCCGATGGGCATGATGAGCTTGGCGGTAACGAAGTCGAGCAAGTCGAAGAGTGCCAATCCGCCAAGGGTATATCCATTCCAGATGCCCAACGAGAGCGAGCAGCCTATACCTAAGACGATGGCCGCCGCCGTCACTATAAAGGCGGCTTTCTTGCGGTCCATCTTGTACTCTTCGCTCAAGTAGGCCGTGACCACCTCGTGCATCGACATGGAAGAGGTGAGCGCGGCGATGGCTAATAAGAGGTAGAACAGGGAGGAGAGCGTCAACGCCAACCATGGCATGGTGCCGAATGCCTGTTGGAACACGTTGGGCAAGGTGATGAAGAGCAGGCCGGGGCCGGCATCGGGCTGGATGCCCACCGAGAAGGCGGCGGGGAAGATGATGAAGCCGGCCAAGATGGCCACCAAAGTATCGATCCAAGCCACATTGAAGGCGGTACGGGTCAGGTTGGTGTCTTTCCTGAAATAGGAACCGTAGGTGCACAGGCATCCCATGCCCACGCTGAGCGAGAAGAAGGCTTGTCCCAAGGCACCCAAGAAAACGCTGCCGTTCACTTTGCTGAAATCGGGCTTCAACAAGAACTCGATGCCGTTGCCCGCGCCGGGCAGCATGACCGAGCAGCCCACGAGCACTATCAACAGGATGAAGAGCACCGGCATCAATACCTTGGACGACTTCTCTATGCCCCCCCGCACGCCACGGGCGATGATAAGGTAGTTGGCCACGAGAAATATCACCAACCAGATGACGGGTCGCCACGGATGGCCGGTAAAGCTGCTGAACGAAGCCACGAAGTCGGCGGCTCCCTTGCCCGCGAAACTGTCGGTCACCGCCTCTTTAAGGAACTCCAACGTCCACCCCGCCACGACGGAGTAGTAGCTCAATATCAGGAAGCCGCAAAGCACGCCCACACGCCCCAACCAGCACCACTGTGTCTTGGGAGCTAACTTGTGGAACGCGCCGGCCGCATTGGCACGCGAGCTGCGGCCAATGAGGAATTCGGAAATCATGATGGGTACGCCCAATATCAGTACGCAGGCTATATATATAAGTATGAAGGCGGCACCGCCGTGGTTGCCCGTCTCGTAAGGGAAGCGCCAGATGTTGCCCAAGCCCACGGCAGAACCTGCCGAAGCGAGTATGGCGCCTAATTTACTGCCGAAGTTCGCCCTTTCGTTTCTTGTCATATTGCGCCCAATTATTCTTGCAATTCGTTATAATTTGCTTTTAAAGCGGCAAATATACGAAAATGTTAGTTACTTTTGCGCAATCTTTGTAAGAAATTGTAGGAATGCTTCATTATCTTCGGAAATACCCCGTATCGCTGGCCGTCATCTTGGCGGTTATCTATCTTTCGTTCTTCAAGCCGCCCAAGACGGAGCTCGATACCGTAAAAGGTTTCGACAAATTGGTGCACGTGCTCATGTACTTGGGCATGTCGGGCATGTTGTGGTGGGAGTTCCTCAAGGCGCACCGCAAGCGCCGGGTGCCCTTGTGGCATGCTTGGATAGGGGCGTTTGTCTGCCCCGTGCTCTTCAGCGGCTTGGTGGAGATATTGCAGGCGCGTTGCACCACTTACCGTGGCGGCGATGTGTGGGACTTCGTGGCCAGCAGCGCGGGTGCGGTCTTGGCCTCGCTCATCGGTTACTTCGTGTTCAAGCCGATGATGGCACGCAAGTAACGGTCGTTACAGATAATCCGTCACCGAACTCAACTTCATGCTGTTGGAGCCTTTCAGCAAGATGGTCATGCCGTGGGGCTTCTCTTGTCGCAACGCGGCTATAAGCGCGGCGGCATCGGCATACGTGGGATAACTGTGGCGCGTGGCGGCGAACTCGCTGCCCACCAACCACACCCGCTCGAAGCCGAAGCTTTCCACCAACTCCACGATGGCTTGGTGCTCCATGGCACTCTCGCTTCCCAATTCACGCATGTCGCCCAATATCACCATCTTGTGCGGGGCTTGCATCCCGTGGAAATGGGTGAGTGCCGCCCGCATGCTGGTGGGGTTGGCGTTGTAAGCGTCGATAACGAGGGTGTTGTCGGCAGTCTGTTTCAGCTCCGAGCGGTTGTTTTGCGGCCGGTAAGCGGCGATGGCTTGGTCTATCTTGCCGGCTGGAACACCAAAGAATCGGCCCACGGTAACGGCCGCCAAGGCATTGGAGAAGTTGTATTCGCCGATGAGTCTCGTCTGCACGTGGTGCGCCGTCGCGTCCCTGTCCGCGTGCCAATCGAAAGCGAGATAGGGGGAGTTGCCCGTTACCTTGCCGTTCACATAAAGCCCCTCGGCGGTGCCGTATGAGACCGCGTGCAGTCCCTGCGCCATCTGTTTTAGATAGGGGTTGTCGTCGTGCAGGAAGATGGTGGCCTTGCCCCGCCTGCGCAAGAAGTCGTACAGCTCGCCTTTGGTGCGCATCACCCCTTCAAACGAGCCGAAGCCTAACAGATGGGCCTTGCCCACGTTGGTGATGAGCCCGTAGTCGGGCTCGGCTATCTCCACCAATTCGCGTATGTCGCCGGGGTGGCTGGCACCCATCTCTATCACGCCTATCTCATGCTCGGGTTTGAGCTTTAACAGCGTCAAGGGCACGCCGATGGCGTTGTTCAGGTTGCCTTGCGTATAGAGAATGTGGAACGATTGCGACAGCACCGCGGCCACCAACTCTTTGGTGGTGGTCTTGCCGTTGGTGCCGGTAATGGCTACTATACGGGTGCCCATTTGCCGCCTGTGGTGGCGTGCCAACGCTTGGAGCGCGGGCAGGCAGTCGTCCACAAGCAGGTAACGCTTGTCACCATCGGGAATATACCGTGCATCGTCTACCACGGCATAGCGGCAGCCCTTCTCCAAGGCCGATGCCGCGAAGGCGTTTCCGTTGAAGTTGCTCCCCTTCAACGCCACGAAGAGGGAGCCTTGGGGGGTGTCGCGGCTGTCGGTGGTCACGCCGTGGCACGCTTGGAAGAGTCGGTAAAGGGTAGCTATATCCATATCGTTCTTTTTTTTAAAGTCGCTGCCGATGCAAAGATATGTTTATTTTCCCCTGCATTGTAAGGATGCCAACCGTTTTTTTCGTACTTTTGAGCCGATTAAATGTAACGACGACCGGCGCGATGACTGCAACCTCTCCTTTAGACAAGCCTTTTAGCCGCACCATTGGTGTGAACGGCACGCTCTTGGACCTCTCCACACCTTGCGTGATGGGCATCCTGAATGTAACACCCGACTCCTTTTATGCCGCCAGCCGCATGCAGGGCGAGGCGGCCATCGAGGCGCGTGTCCATGAGATTGTAGGTCAAGGGGCCGCCATCATCGACATCGGCGCCTACTCGTCGCGTCCCGGGGCCGACAACGTGTCGCCCACGGAAGAGATGCGGCGTTTGCGCCTCGGTTTGGAGATAATAAACAAGGTAAAGCCCGATGCCGTGGTTTCGGTAGACACCTTCCGTGCGGACGTGGCGCGGATGTGTGTCGAGGAGTATGGCGTGGCGATGGTGAACGACATCGCCGCAGGCGCGTTGGATGCCGACATGTTCCGCACGGTGGCTCGTTTGGGTGTACCTTATATCATGATGCATATACAAGGCACGCCGCAGGACATGCAACGCGCCCCGCACTACGACAACTTGCCCCAAGAGGTGTTCCAATACTTCGCCCGCAAGGTGGCCGCGCTTCGCGACTTGGGGGTGAAGGACATCATCCTCGACCCGGGCTTCGGCTTCGGCAAGACCTTGGCGCACAACTACGAGCTCATGGCGCACTTGGAGGAGTTCGCTCTCTTCGAGCTGCCTCTGTTGGTAGGCGTGTCGCGCAAGTCGATGATTTACCGTCTATTGGGAACATCGCCCGAGGAGGCGCTTAACGGCACCACGGCACTCCATACCATCGCGCTCTTGAAAGGGGCCGACATCTTGCGGGTACACGACGTGCGCGAGGCGGTGGAGGCGGTGCGCATCGTGTCGGCACTGCGTGAGCATGCCCCTTTATAGGCTTGGCTGTACTATGGATAGAACTTGACATTAACGACATACGACCGTGTTTTTTGAATTTGGCATAAAGGATTTCATAGACATCTTGTTGGTGGCTTTCCTACTGTACTACGTGTACAAGCTCATGAAGGCTTCCGGCTCCATCCGTGCGTTTGTCGGCATTTTGATATTCATCTTGCTTTGGTTGGTGGTCACGCAGGTGTTGGAGATGAAGCTGCTCGGCTCCATCTTCGACAAGTTGGTCAGTGTGGGTGTGTTGGCGCTCATCATCATCTTCCAGGAGGAGATACGCCGCTTCTTGCTCACGTTGGGCTCGCACCACGCCTTGGCGTTCGTGCAGTTCGTCACCGGCAAGAAGAAGGAGAAGATGAGTCACAAGGAGATCATGCCGCTTGTCATGGCGTGCATGAGCATGGGCAAGCAGAAGGTGGGAGCCCTTATCGTCATAGAGCGCGACATGCCCTTGGATGATGTGGTGCGCACGGGCGACGTCATCGATGCCAACATCAACCAACGGCTCATCGAGAACATCTTCTTCAAGAACAGTCCGCTGCACGACGGGGCCATGGTCATCAGCCAGATGCGTATCAAGGCCGCCGGGTGCATCCTGCCCGTTTCCCACAACCTCGACATTCCCAAAGAGTTGGGATTGCGTCACCGTTCCGCCATGGGTATCTCCCAAGTATCCGATGCCTTGGCCATCATCGTCTCCGAAGAGACGGGCGCCATCTCCGTGGCATACAAAGGCGAGTTCCACTTGCGGCTCAATGCCGAGAAGCTCGAAAGCCTGCTCACCCAAGAGGGCTAAGGCTTCTCTTTTTACTATCGTCTTGGCCTTTGTCTTACATCTTCCCACTCCGCCCGCCCAAGCGTGGCATCTGTGTAGATTTTTTCCTGCATCGATAGTTTTCGATGCAGAAGATCTGTGGAGCGTTATCTTAAAAATAGACCAGCGATTTTCGGGGGAATCCGTGGTTGTACAAGTAAAGGGGGCTTGCTTGTACAAGCAAAGGGTGTTTGCTTGTACAAGTGTGGATTTACCGTAGCACAACCGCAGGCCGCTTGGTTGTACAACCGCAGCGTGCTTGCTTGTACAAGCAAAGGGTGTTTGGATGGGGAAGTGCGTGGTCCCGGATGTGGTTCGGGCAAAGCCGTTCTTGGGTGAAATGGTTCGGTTGTCTTGATATTTCGTAATCGGCTCCGACCGTGTGCAAAAGGGGGAGAAATGGGCGATTTTGACAAAAGGACAGCGGATTGTAGGATATGACGGCAGATTGTCAGGATGCCGGTAGAATGGCATGGTATATGGTCAAATCAATGGGATGCGCGAAACTGCGGAATGCCTTTCTTATACCCTAACGAATGCTTTCCATACCTCCTGACGAATGTTATCTGACACTTTGCTCATAACAATCCATACACCCTAAGAAAAGCATTCCATAGGGTGCTTCGAATGCTTTCCTTGGAGTGCCTGAAACGGGGCCTGTAAAAATCTCCGTGCGTGTAAAAAAAGGGGTTCCTACGCATATTTAGAAGTACAAGTGCGCTTTGTCAGGCAGCTTGTTCTCCATGAACATGACGTAGTATATGGGCAGGTATTGGATGGCGCCCCTTGTCTTTACCTCCCTTTCATTGGAGAAGACCACAGATGAGACGATATGGTAGTCGGGTACCCTCATCAAGTTATCCAAGGCACTGTGCACTGTGTAATCCTTCCCCGACTTGACCTCGATGGGCAGCACGCTCATGGTGCCGCTGTCGCTGACAAGGAAATCCACTTCTCCCCTTTGCTTGTTGTCGTAATAGAACAACTTGTCATAATGGGCTTTGAGCTCTTGGGCAACCGCGCTCTCGTATACGGAACCAAGGTTGATGCTGTCCATATCGTTCAGAACAGGCTGGATGTTATACCCATAGAGACGGGATGTAAGCAAGCCTACATCATTCATATAGAGCTTGACCAAGTTCTTCTGCTGCGACTCGGCCAACGGATACTTGGGATTACTGATGGCATTCACGGCGACGGCAATGCCGGAATGAATCAAATACTCGAACTCCTCTACGTAGTTGCTGAAGCGGTCGCCCCTTTTGCCCTGTATATCCTTGGCGACAATCCGCTTCTTCTTGTTCTCCATTTGCGAGGGAATCATATCATAGATGCGTCGTATCTGCAACTTCCTTGCCGCCTCTTCCTCATAACGGGAAGCGTCAATGCCATACAGCACGCCGATGGCCTCCTGTGTTTCCCTCACCTTGACGATATTATGTGTCGCTATATACTCATTGACGGCATCGGGCATGCCGCCCACCAGTAGGTATATCTTGAATAGTGCAAGCACCTTCCCGTGCACTTCGGGTGCCAATGACTCGCGCCGCTGAAAGCACAGCCTCAAATGGTCTATCGCCTCCATGCCGAAGCCGTTTGCTACCAAGAACTCCTCAAAGTCGAGCTGATACATCTTCTTGGGGATGATGCTCCCTACGGGTACCGATACGGTTCCTTTCAACGTTATGCCCAAAAGGCTTCCGCTACAGATAAACCGATAACGGCGCTCTTCCCTCAAGAACTTGAGCAGGGTCAAGAACTGGGCATAGTGCTGAATCTCGTCGATGAAGACCAGTGTATTCTCATACCTGTCGAGCTTGGGGCCGGCGACCATACTCAGCTTCAAGTAAAACTCTTCGGTAGAATGTACCTGCTTGAACAGCTTGTCTCCCTGATCGTCGGCAACGAGGTTTATCTCCACATAGTTCTCATAAAGCGCCGTGCCCACATCGCGGATGATGTAGGACTTGCCCACCTGTCTTGCCCCTTCGATAAGCAGGATCTTGTCTTCATGAGAGCGCAGATGCTCCTCGATATACCTCCTGATCTTGCGGTATAGCATTGCCCTTACACTTTTCTATAGAATTACGCACCGCAAATATACACTTTTCCATGAAAATACGGCAATAAAAACTACACTTTTCCATGAAGCGGGGGTAAACGGGCGCTTCAAGTGTGGGGTGGAAGGGAAAGGGCAGGCTTATACCGCCTCTTGAGGAGTGCGTTGGGGCGGGGTGCCGATACTCCAAGCAAGCTACTCGTGCAGCGCCAAGGATTTGGTTTCGATGGCGTATTCCACTTGATAGATGGTGCCGGCTTCGAGGGTGGTGGTGACGATGTGGTCTATCTCCTCGGACTGCTCGCCGTCGTTGTTCACGGCCGAGAAGGTGATGTCGAGGGTAGTGGTATCCACGCCTGAGAGGTCGAAGTAGGCGATGTCGCCGATATTGGTCAGGTGGCAGGTGCGGCCGTTGTAGGAGACGGTGAAGGAGTAGGATTGGAACCACTCGCTCAGGTCGGGCAGGTCGAAGGTGACGCCGAAGTTAATCATGGGTACACCCACTGTGAGGTAGTTCACTTTGCCCTCTTCGATGGTGAACGCTTGCTCCACGTAGTGTTTGGCGGCGCCGTAATCGTCGTCGCCAAATGTGTCTTGGTAGTTTTCCGTGTAGGCTTTGAGCAGGTAATCGCCGGCGTCGAGTGCAATCTTCCCGGAGGCTGCGGCTTCGCCGGCGGCGAAGTGTTGCAACGGGGTGTCGGTATCGTCGGAGGTGTAGATATCGATGGCAAGGTCGCTGTCGACGGTGCGGGTGGATAAGGTCGCGCCACTTGCGGCTTGCAGTCGCACGCCTGCGAGCGAGAGGTAGCCTGTGCCGCTGCCCGTGGTGCTGCCCGACAGAGGGGAGTCGTTGTCTCCACAGGCTGTAAGAAGCAGCAAGGCGGTGGATATAAGGAGGT
>JAJPYP010000107.1 GCA_021204885.1 Prevotellaceae bacterium | reverse complement strand
GTGTTTTATCTATTTGTAAAAGTAGGAGTATTAAATCAGTCTTTTATGACACAAAAGGGTATTTTTTCCTGCCATTTGAAAAAATACCCTTTTGTGTCCATGAATGTAATTTCTCATCATTTACATTTGGGGCGTAAAAACAAGATGTATATAATCATGCCGGTAGAAATTATAGAACAGACCACATATTGTGGCCGTTATTTTTAGAGAAATCAATAAATAAATTTTTAAGCTAAGTCAACAATGCAACGAGTACTCATCATGATTGTCGGCATGCTTGCCCTTGGCATGCAAGCTCATGCCCAGCAGATTGACGGGCGGGTGACGGACAGGGCGGGGCAGGCCTTGGAGTTTGCCAACGTGGTGCTGATGGCCGACAGCGCGTTCGTGACGGGTGTCATCACCAATGCAGAGGGGTATTTTGAGATGAACGTTTCGGCGGATAAAGGGAACCGCATAGAGGTGTCGTCGGTGGGCTATGAGAGCCGCTCTTTAGATGTTCCGCCTACTGGACACTTGGGCACCGTCGTGCTGGAGGAGTCGCAGGTGATGCTGGGCGAGGTGGTGGTGCGTTCCGCCATTCCCGCCACGCAGATGAAAGGGAGTACACTGGTGACCACCGTGGAGAACAGCGTGCTATCTAAGATGGGCACCGCCGCCGATGTGCTCTCGCGCCTGCCGCTCGTCAAGGAGGAGGACGGGGCGTTCACCGTGTTCGGCAAGGGCACGCCGCTGGTCTATATCAATGGCAAGCTCGTAAGGAGCCCGAACGAGCTGCAACGGCTCAGCTCGGAGAGCATCCGCTCGGTGGAGGTGATTACTAACCCAGGCTCGCAATATTCGGCCGAGGTGCAGTCGGTCATCCGCATCAAGACCATACCCCAGCGGGGCGAGGGCTTTAGTGCCGATTTGTACGACGGGCTTCGCGTGTCGCACTTCGCACGCAACACCACCGAGGTGTCGCTGAACTACCGGCACGACAGGATAGACCTCTTCGCCGAGGGCGAGGCTTACCTTGGCAAGCGGCGCTACGTGGACTCATCGGGCATGACCACTTTCGATGAGAACACGCTGCAACAGTCCATCGACACGAAGAGCGACCGCACGTTTAACGATATATCGGGCAAGATAGGGGTGGACTACCAACTGTCGGCCGACCAGTCCATCGGTGCCTATTACGGACTGGAACGCGAGCATACCCGCACGCATGCCGACCCGCTTTCGCAGATAGATCTTCTTGGCGAGGGCGGGCCGCTCTCTTCGGAGACCATTTCGTCCGACTGGATATCCACTACCGACACTTGGCCGGTGCACGAGTTCAACGGCTACTATACGGGCACGGTGGGCAAGCTCGACATCGACTTCAACGCCGACTTCACCCAAAGCCGCGCCCACAGCCACGACACGCATGACGAGCGAAACTTGACTTACCCCGTGGAGAACCGCTACATCGTATCGGAAGGGTTGAAGAAGAGCCGTCTGCTGGCCGAGAAGCTCATCGTGTCGCATCCTTTGTGGAAAGGTTCGCTCGAGGTGGGCGAGGAGTACACCAACTCCCGGCTGGGTTACGGCTACGACTACGATGGCGTATCCATCGACGACTCCTCCACGCGCATCGTGGAGAACAACGTGGCCGCTTTCGCCACCGTGATGCAGGGCTTCGGCAAGGTGAACCTGTCGGCAGGGTTGAGGTATGAGCATGTGGATTATGCTTATTTCGACGAGGGCGTGCGCTCCACCGACCGGTCCAAGACGTACAGCAACTTCTTCCCTACGTTTTCGTTGGCTACGGTGCTGGGCAAGGCAAGACTCTCCGTGTCGTTCACCGACCGCACGCAACGCCCCTCTTACAGTCAGCTGGACGGAGGCATACAGTATGTGAACAACTTCACCTACCAATGCGGCAACCCCAAGCTGCAACCTGTCAAGAAGTACAACGTGCAGGTGATGGGCATGTGGAAGTGGCTCTTGGGGCAGGCTGCCGTGAACCACGACGTGAACGCCATCTTCTGGAATACCACGACTTACGGGGAGGACGACAGCGTGAAAATGCTCTCTTACGAGAACGTGCCGCACTACACGCAGATGCAGGTGGCCTTGGGCGCACAGCCTGTCATCGGCTGCTGGAAGCCGCAAGCGGTGGTGGGGGTAATCAAGCAGTTCTACTCCACCACCTATCGGGGAGAGAAGCTGCACATGGGCAAGCCGCTTTTCTCGTTCACGCTGAACAACACCTTCTCCCTGCCCCATTCATGGACGCTGAGCGCCGACTTGCAGTTCACCTCGGCGGGCAACATGCAGAACATGCACACCTCGGCCACCAATGAAATCGACCTCATGGTGAGCAAGTCGTTCTTCAAGGACAACTTCACCGTCTCCCTCTATGCCAACGACCTCTTCGACGGCTCGGCGGCGCACACCACGCTATACAGCGGCGACATCCTCACGCGGTTGTACAACAAGGCCGAGCAGCGCAACGTAAGGCTCACGCTGCGCTACAAGTTCAACACGGCACGCTCCAAGTATAAAGGTACGGGCGCGGGAGAGAGCGAGAAGGAGAGGATGTAAATATTAAGCTGATTATGAGATTTTTTTTTGTACACCAACATGATAGCATGCAATGTGGTATCTCTTGTCTTCAAATGATATGTAGATATTATGGAATATATGATAAGATCATATTCTCAATATTTATTTTGGGTGGAATAATATATGGAATATGGGGGAATGTCTTTTTTGCGTAAAAGGAAAGTTGTTGATTAAATATAATCCTCATTATCCAAGTAATACTTTATCAAATATTACTTTGTATATTCCCGAAAGAAAGACAACAGCTATAGTAGGTGCATCAGGTAGTGGAAAAACAACACTCATTAAACTTTTGTTGGGTTATTATCCGTTATTAAAGGGAGTGATAAAAATTGCAGGTATAGATTTAAATGAGTATAATCTGAAGTGGTGGCGAAAACAGTGTGGGGTGGTTATGCAAGATGGGGTGATTTTTTCTGAATCTATTGCCCGTAATATTGCTGTTGAAGATGGTGAAGTAGATGTAGATCGATTGGAGCGAGCCGCACGTATTTCAAACATTCATGATT
>JAJPYP010000073.1 GCA_021204885.1 Prevotellaceae bacterium | reverse complement strand
CAGTCGAAATCAAGTATGTCCCCGTGGCAGTTGAAGAGGACGAGCCTGAAGAGCAAACCATTTTCGAGGTGGTTGAGCAGATGCCCGAATTCCCCGACGGTGGCATGCAGGGATTGATGCAGTACCTGAGCAAGAACATCAAGTATCCGACCATCGCGGCCGAGAACGGTACACAAGGTCGTGTAACAGTGCAGTTCGTGGTCAACAGAGACGGCAGTATCGTGGATGCCACGGTATTGAGAGGTGTCGACCCCTATCTGGACAAGGAAGCCATCCGCGTAATCAGCGGTATGCCGAAGTGGAAGCCCGGCATGCAGCGTGGTAAACCGGTACGTGTAAAATATACGGTACCTGTAATGTTCAGGTTGCAGTAATAGAAGATATTTGATAAAAAGAGGCTGCCACGGCAGCCTCTTTTTATTCGCACGCGCAACCGCTTCCCTATTCATCTCTTTCCCCTTCATACCTATTCTTACCTATTCTTTCCTATGTTTACGACAGCCCGACTTCTTCCCCTTATCGACGCCCACATCGCTGACCTTCGTTTCGACCGTACGCCTGCTGGATTGTACAATCCCGTTTCCTACGTCCTCTCCATGGGAGGGAAGCGGCTTCGCCCGCTGTTGATGCTGTTGGCCTACAACCTCTATAGGGAAGATGTGGAACGCATTCTCCCCATAGCAGCCGGCATCGAGATGTACCATAACTATACCCTGTTGCACGACGACTTGATGGACCGCGCCGACTTGCGTCGCGGCAAGCCCACCGTACACAAGGTATGGAACGACAATGTGGCCATCCTTTCGGGCGACGCCATGTTGGTCTTGGCTTACCAATACATGTCGCGTTGTCCTGATGAGTGCCGGCAAGCGGTGATGGAACTCTTCAGCCAAACCGCTTTGGAGATATGCGAGGGGCAGCAATTGGATATGGAGTTTGAAAGCCGCGATGACGTGACGGAGGCGGAGTATATCGAGATGATCCGCTTGAAAACCTCTGTCTTGCTGGCTGCCGCCTTGAAGATAGGGGCGCTGTTGGCCGGTGCGCCCGCTGAAGATGCCGGCTTGCTCTATGAGACGGGTGTCTCCATGGGGCTGGCTTTCCAGTTGCGCGACGACTGGCTCGATGTCTACGGCGACACGGCACGCTTCGGCAAGCAAATAGGCGGCGACATACTTTGCAACAAGAAGACTTACCTCTTGGTCAAGGCGATGGAGTCGGCTATGGGAGAAGCCTCGAGCCGTTTGAAGGGTTGGTTGGAGGCCGTCAATCCCGACCCTCAAGAGAAAGTGGCCGCGGTCACCGCCCTGTATGACAACTTGGGTGTGGGCTCCCTTTGCGAGGCACGCATCGAGCAGTACAGCACCCGCGCGATGGCTGCCCTTGATGCTGTCCGCCTGCCCTCGGCCTGCAAGCGCGAGCTGGAAGGGTTGGTCAGGGAGTTGGCGCACCGTGACGTCTGATTAAACCCATCGCTTCCCATGCCATACAGAAGATTGCCGAATACGGACCAAGCGCGGATACGGGCACTGAAAACGGTGCTCGACAAGGTGGATATATATAATATGTATAACTCGCTTGTCTCTTTTGAAACGTTGCGTGCGGCGCAGAACTTCCTCACGAAGTTCGAGGCGGCCCATTCCTATTATATGGAGTGCTTCGGACGGCAATCGAAGGCGGGCGGCAAGCACCATGCCAACGTGCGCACCGCAAGGCTTTACATCTCCCATTTCATACAAGTGTTGAATTTGGCGGCCATCCGCAGCGAGGTGCGTATGTCGCAGAAGGCGCTCTACGGATTGGACGTGAAGAGCAACACCGTGCCCGACTTGTCAACCGAGTCGGCTTTGGCCGAGTGGGGAAAACGTGTTATCGACGGAGAGAGCAAGCGCACCGCACAAGGCGGCCTCCCCATTTACAACCCCTCCATCGCCAAGGTGAAAGTACACTATGACATCTTCATGGAGAGTTACGGACGGCAACGCAATTACCAGGCATTGACGGCCCGCAGTTTGGAGGAGTTGGCTGCCATGCGTGCCCAGGCCGATGCTTTGATACTGGAAATCTGGAACCAAGTGGAGGCTCACTTCGGGCAGGTTCTCCCCTTGAAGAAAAGGTTGGACTTGTGCCGGGAATATGGAGTGGTGTACTATTACCGCACCGGTGAGAAACCCCTTGAATAAAGAGACAAACAGATGAACTTGGTCGATTCCCATTCCCATCTCTTCCTTGAAGAGTTCGCCGAAGACTTGCCGGCCGTGATGGCGCGTGCCCGCGAGGCGGGCGTCACCCACATCTTCATGCCCAACATAGACAGCACCACCATCGCGCCCATGAACCGGGTCTGCACGGAATATGCCGGTTACTGTTTCCCCATGGTCGGGCTGCATCCCACTTCCGTAAACGAGCGTTGGCAAGAGGAACTCGACATCGTGGCCCGTGAATTGGAAAAGCCTAACGGCTATGTGGCCATAGGCGAGATAGGCATGGACCTCTATTGGGATACCACCTTTGAAGCGGCGCAACGGCAGGTGCTCGAACGGCAACTGGCTTGGGCGTTGCAGTATGACCTGCCCGTCGTGTTGCATTGCCGCGAGGCCTTCGGGCAAGTGTGCGACCTGTTGGAACCTTATAAAGAGACGTCGCTTCGGGGCATCTTCCACAGCTTTATGGGCAGTGCCGAAGAGGCGCGGCGGTTGCTCACGTTCCCCCGCTTCCTTGCGGGCGTGAACGGTGCGGTCACCTTCAAGAAGTCCACGTTGCCCGAGGTATTGCCCGCCATCCCTTTGGAGCGGATAGTCTTGGAGACCGATGCCCCTTATCTATCGCCCGTGCCTTATCGGGGCAGGCGAAACGAAAGCGCTTACTTGAAAGAGACGCTGGCCAAAGTAGCCGCCGTCTACGGGGAACCGGTGGAAACGGTGGCCCGGATAACCTCCGCTAATGCTTTAAAAGTGTTTGGAATGTTCAAATAACGTTTCGTAGATTTTAAAGTTTACTAATTTTTTAATCTTATTCGATATTAATCGAAGATAATGAGGACGGAAAACAAAAAAAAAGATACATTTGTAGCTGAAAAGTGTTGGGAGTTCATATTTTT
>JAJPYP010000069.1 GCA_021204885.1 Prevotellaceae bacterium | reverse complement strand
ACGGCAATATGTACAAGGATTACGCGAACGCCTACAAGGACGCGGTGAACGGTAATTGGACCTCGAGCAGCATCACCGACCTGTTGCCGGCCAACTATACCTACTCGCAGTCGCAGCTCACCGAGACGTTGCGCAAGCGCAAGGACCGCTTCCGCCGCTACCGCGACTTGAGCATCTTCGCCTTCATCGGCGTGTACCTGCTCTCAGTGGTGGATGCCTACGTGGACGCGGAGCTGTCGAACTTCGACATAACCCCCGATTTGAGCGTGAGCATAGAGCCCACCACGATAGACACGCAAAAGATGTCGGGCGGGTCGAAGAACAACGTGGGGCTGCAATGCAGCTTCCACTTTTAGACTATGTATAATCAAACTGATAGACAAGCCATGATAAAGAAAACCACCTACCACACGGGCGCCAAGGCCCTTATGAAACGCGCCGCGCTTGCATTGGCGTGCTGCTTGGGGATTGCCCTACAGCCGGCGCATGGGCAAGAGGCGGTGGAGCCTACCCTTGGCATGACCTACAAGGTAGACAGCTTGCTGGCCGACTGGAACGCGAAGAAGTACTTGAGCTTGCAGCCCGACTGCGCCACGGGAACCGTGGATGCCACAGCCGACGACTCGGTGTACATGGAGCGGCTGGCACGCATACCCGCGGTCATAGAGATGCCTTACAACGAAGTGGTGCGCCAATACATCGATGCCTTTACGGGGCGGTTGAGCAAGTTGGTCTCTTACATGTTGGGGGCCTATAATTTCTATATGCCCCTGTTCGAGGAGGCGCTCGACGCGAGCGGGCTTCCCTTGGAGTTGAAATACCTGCCGGCCATAGAGTCGGGACTGAACCCGTCGGCCGTGTCGCGCTCGGGCGCTTCGGGCCTGTGGCAGTTCATGTTGCAGACGGGGAAGCTCTACGGCTTGGAGAACAACAGCTTGGTCGACGAACGGCGCGACCCGGTGAAGTCCACATGGACGGCGGTGCGCTA
Source organism: Prevotellaceae bacterium (assembly GCA_021204885.1). The sequence goes on along the minus strand of JAJPYP010000069.1, from coordinate 2,121 downwards.
CTTGAAAGAGCTGTATGCCATCTACGGCGACTGGAACCTCGTGATTGCCGCCTACAACTGCGGGGCTGGCACCGTGAACAAGGCCATCCACCGTGCCGGAGGCAAGACCGACTACTGGGAGATTTACAACTACCTGCCCAAGGAGACGCGCGGCTATGTGCCCTCGTTCATCGCGATAAACTACGTGATGACCTACTATTGCAAGCATGGCATCTGCCCCATGACGGCCGACTTGCCCAACGTGACCGACACCGTGCAGGTGAGCCGCGACTACCACTTCGAGCAGATTGCCGCCGTGTGCGACGTGCCTGTAGAGCAGCTCAGAAGCCTGAACCCGCAATACAAGCGCGACATCATACCGGGCAGTAGCAAGCCGCAGACGTTGCGCTTGCCCGGCGAGGCGGTGGGCAAGTTCATCGACCTGCAAGACAGCATCTACCTGTACCGGCGCGACGAGTTGTTCAGGAACCGCAGGACAGCGTCGCTTCCCCAAGGCACACGCGCCCGCACCGTCGTGGCCAAACCGGGCAGCGGGAACATGGTCAACCACCGCATCGTCAGCGGGGAGACGCTCTCCACCATCGCCCGTCAGTATGGCGTCACCGTAAAGCAGCTGCAAGAGTGGAACGGCTTGAGCGGCACCAACATCACCGCGGGCAAAACCTTGAAGGTCTACGGGCAATAACGAGGATACTATATATAATAAGGTATAGGAAAGGAGAGACCGTATGACCGAAGAGGAGATGAGCCAAAGGGCGAAAGCCGAGGAGGAGATGATAGAGAAGGCGTTTCAAGAGTTGATTACAGACTACTTGGCCACCAAGCACCGCAAGCACACCGAAATCATCACCAAGGCGTTCAACTTCGCCAACCAAGCGCACAAGGGCATCAAGCGCCGCTCGGGCGAGCCTTACATCTTGCACCCCATCGCGGTGGCCAAGATCGTGTGCAACGAGATAGGGCTTGGCTCCACTTCCATCTGCGCGGCCCTGTTGCACGACGTGGTGGAGGATACGGACTATACGGTAGAGGATATAGAGAACATCTTCGGCGCGAAGATAGCCCAGATTGTGGACGGGCTTACCAAGATAGCGGGCGGCATCTTCGGCGAGCGTGCTTCGGCACAGGCGGAGAATTTCAAGAAGCTGCTGCTTACCATGTCGGATGATATCCGCGTGATACTCATCAAGATTGCCGACCGCCTGCACAACATGCGCACCTTGGGTTCCCTGCTGCCCAACAAGCAGTTCAAGATTGCGGGCGAGACGCTCTACATCTACGCGCCGTTGGCCAACCGCTTGGGCCTGTACAAAATCAAGACCGAGTTGGAGAACTTGAGCTTCCGCTACGAACATCCCGGCGAATACCGCGAGATAGAGCTGAAGTTAGAGGCCACCGCCGCCGAGCGCGACACGCTCTTTACCGATTTCACGGCACCCATACGCACCGAATTAGACAAGATGGGGCTGAAATACCACATCTTGGCACGGGTGAAGTCGGTCTACTCCATCTGGAACAAGATGCAGACCAAGCATGTGCCTTTCGAGGAGGTGTATGACCTGCTGGCCGTGCGCATCATCTTCGAGCCGGAGAACTTGGACGAGGAACGGAACATCTGCTTCGACATCTACGTGGCGCTTACGAAGATATACAAGCCTCACCCCGACCGCTTGCGCGACTGGGTGAACCACCCCAAATCGAACGGCTATCAAGCGTTGCACGTCACCCTGATGGGCAACCACGGACAGTGGGTGGAGGTGCAGATACGCAGCAAGCGGATGGACGAGGTGGCCGAACAGGGGCTTGCCGCACACTGGAAGTACAAGGAGGGCGGCGGCTACGAGGACGAAGGGGAGTTGGAGAAGTGGTTGCACACCATCAAAGAGATCTTGGACGACCCGCAGCCCGATGCCATCGACTTCTTGGATACCATCAAGCTGAACCTCTTCGCCTCGGAGATATTCGTGTTCACCCCTAAAGGGGAGTTCAAGACCATGCCGCAGAACGCCACGGTACTCGACTTCGCCTTCTCGCTGCACACCGACATAGGCAGCCACTGCATCGGGGCGAAGGTGAACCACAAGTTGGTGCCGCTGAGCCACAAGTTGCAGAGCGGCGACC
>JAJPYP010000129.1 GCA_021204885.1 Prevotellaceae bacterium | reverse complement strand
AGAACGGATTAGACACCGTGGAGATAGCCATCGGCGACAACCTGCTCATCTATCCATGGATAAAGAAGTTCGTGCGCGTCAACAAATGCTTCATCGTGCAGCGTGCCCTCGCCATGCACCAAATGTTGGAATCCTCACGCCGCATGTCGCGCTACATGCACTACACCATCAACGAGAAGAAACAATCCATTTGGATAGCCCAGCGCGAAGGACGTGCCAAAGACTCCAACGACACCACGCAAGACAGCCTCTTGAAGATGCTCGCCATGGGAGGCGATACAAGGGACATCATCACCAACCTACAGGCGTTGCACATCGTGCCCCTCTCCATCTCCTACGAGTACGACCCATGCGACTACCTGAAAGCGCAAGAGTTCCAGCTCAAACGCGACAATCCCGATTACAAGAAGACCACCGACGACGATTTGCTCAACATGAAGACCGGGCTCATGGGTTATAAAGGACACATCTGCTTCCGCATGGCCAAGTGCATCGACGACGAATTGGAGCGATTGGACCGCACCCGTCCCAAAGCCGAACTGTTCCTCGCCATCTCCTCTTTGATAGACCGGAGGATACACGCCAACTACCGCATCTACGCCAACAACTACATAGCCCACGACCTGCTCACAGGCACATCCCGGTTTGCCGCGAACTACACCCCGGAAGAGAAGCGACACTTCATGGAGTACATAGACGCGCAATCGGCACGCATAGACATACCCGGCAAAGACGAAGCCTTCCTGCGCGGCAAACTACTCTTGATGTATGCCAACCCGTTGACCAACCACTTGACAGCCACCCGTCAATAGCACTCCATTCCATGTAAGACAACGCCATAACCCCACCGCACCATGAGCACGCTCCGCAGCCCTTTACACAAACTCCTCCCGCTCCTTGCAGCAACCCTGTCGCTGACTGCATGCAGCGACGACGACTACCACTACCCCTCGGTGAAGTTGGAGTTCCTCACCGCCTACAGCGATGCCGACGGTACCCTCTCCTCCGTTCTCACGGATGACGGCGAGCTGCTTCCCATTGTAGAAAACGCCTCCTCCCTCACCACTAAAGCCGATACCATCCTGCGCATCGTGGCCAACTACGAGACGCTCACACAAGCAGGCGGCACTACCGGTGCCAAAATCTATTCGTTGGCACGCGCTTTCTCCAGTATTCCCGTCAAAGCCGAAGAGTTTGAAGACGATATCATAACCCTGCCTACGGAGATGGTGAGCATCTGGCCAGGACTCGAATACCTGAATATTGTCCTCACCGCCAAACAACAAGGCACGCACACTTTCGCCTACATCGAGCAAGCCGCAACCGACGCTTCCAATGCCGGCACCCGCTCCGTGCAGTTGCTGCTTTACCACGATTGCACCACCGATGTAGAAGACTACAGCAAACGCGCCTACCTCTCCGTTCCCTTGAAGCCATATCTCACCAGGGACGTGCGTGAACTCGTCATTACGTTGACACTCTATACCGATGCAGGCACGTGGGATACCTATACCACTACCTATACGGTTGAATAAAGAGACACCCGTCTACACCAACCCCCTTTGGTGCAGGAAAGCGTGTATCAAGCGGGGAACGGCGTAGCGTTCCAACTCCGCCATCGGTATTTGCAGGTATCCGCTGAAAGATGTGGAGTCCTGCGGAAGCGTGATCTCATAGAAATCGGCATAGATTACCCTATGGGTCAATACATGCTTCACATCCGCCTCCACCAAGCGTATGACAGGCTGCTCGCCAGGCATCAACAACGCATTCAACTGCGGTGAGGCCAAGAACTCCTCCACAGAAAGCGCACGTTCCGTCTCTATGAGCGGCAACTCGAAAAGATTCTTCCAGATATCGTTTCCCGTCCGCTTGTTCAGGCAGATATAGTCCCCTTTACGCACCAACAAGTAGTTGAAATAGCGGTTCACCGTCTTCGTCTTGTGTCCCTTCACCGGCAGCTTCTCTACCCGTCCCGTCGCCCGTGCCATGCAGCCCTCGGCCAAGGGGCAGAACAGACATTGCGGCGTCCCGGCCGTACACTGAATGGCACCGAAATCCATAATGGCTTGGTTGTAGTCGGCCGGTCGGCGTTTGTCCAACAACTCCCCGGCAAGGGTGGCGAAGAGCCGCTTCCCCTCGCCTGAATCTATGGGCGTGTCAATGCCGAAATAGCGGGCAAGCACCCGGTACACGTTGCCGTCCACCACTGCCAAGGGCATGTTATAAGCAAACGAACAGATGGCCGCCGCCGTGTAGTCCCCCACCCCTTTCAACGCACGTACCTCTTCATAACGCCGGGGGAACACACCGTTCATGCTCTTGGCCGCCGCATGCAGGTTACGGGCACGCGAATAGTACCCCAACCCCTGCCAATACTTCAGCACCTCGTCTTCCCGTGCCGCCGCCAAAGAGGCCACATCAGGGAAGCGGCGTGTGAAACGCAGGTAATAGTCATAACCCTGCCGCACCCGCGTTTGCTGTAATATGATTTCAGACACCCATATCAAGTAAGGGTCGCGTGTGTCACGCCACGGCAATTCACGTCTGCTTTCGGCATACCACGCCAACAGCTTTTCCGTAAACAAGTTCAGTTCCAAGCTCTCTTCCATCGCCACAAAAATATAACAAGGCGCAATATTCGCAAGAATTCCCCACATCTGCAAGCCTGCGCCCATATAAATCCATTCACTTAGATACGTTTTTACGTCAAGTTTTATCCTTTTTATTTGCTACTGTCAAATGAAGTCCATATATTTGGAAAATCTAACAAATTAATAGATATAATTATGAAAAAGTACATTGCAGAAATGATCGGAACCATGGTTCTGGTCTTAATGGGTTGCGGTAGCGCCGTGTTTGCCGGCAATATGGCAGGTGCGGTTGGCTCAGGCGTCGGCACGCTGGGCGTGGCATTGGCATTCGGTCTCTCCGTAGTAGCCATGGCATACGCTATCGGCGGCATTTCAGGTTGCCACATCAATCCGGCTATCACGCTGGGTGTATTCTTGTCAGGCAGAATGACGGGTAAAGAGGCAGGCATGTATATGATCTTCCAAGTAATCGGAGCGATCATCGGTTCTGCCATCCTCTGTGCATTGGTATCGAC
>JAJPYP010000022.1 GCA_021204885.1 Prevotellaceae bacterium | reverse complement strand
CCCTTCGGTCATGTCGGTCTCGATGAAGCCGGGGGCCACGGCGTTGACGGTAACGCGCTTGCGTGCCACTTCCAAGGCCAGTGCCTTGGTGGCGGCGATGAGTCCGCCTTTCGCTGCGGAGTAGTTGCATTGCCCGGGCTGTCCTTTCAGGCCGCTCACGCTGGCCACGTTGACGATGCGTCCCTGTTTGTGCACAAGCATGGGCTGCAACAGGGCTTGGGTGACATTGTAGAAGCCGTTCAAGGTGGTGTCGAGCACTTGGCGCCAGTCTTCTTCGGGCATGAATGCGAGTATGTTGTCGCGGCGGATGCCGGCGTTGTTCACCAACACTTCGACGTACTCGTCGGGATGGTTCTCTTGCCACGAGTCGATGGCTTCCGCCACTTGTTCATGCCGGCTCACGTCGAATTGCAGCAGCTCCCCGTCGCGGCCTTGGGCACGTACTGTCTCTAACGTGTTTTGCGCTTCGGTGGTGTTGCTTACGTAATTCACGAGGATGTCATAGCCCATCCTCGCCAGCTTGATGGAGACCGCGCGGCCTATGCCACGGCTACCTCCCGTTACCAATGCGTATCTTTTCATTGTCCTATCTTGTTTTGTTCTTCATTTCCCACGATTTTCCACACGGCTTCCCGTCCCAACACCTCGGCACACGTATGGAAGGCCGTCATGGTTACGCCATGCACCCCGTGGAGCATCAGGTTCTGGCCTGTCAGCAATAGGTTGGGGATGGGCGTGCGGACGGAGAGCATGGTGACGAGCGGGTTGCGGCAATCCTTGCGCACGCCGTAGGCGCTGCCTTGGGGCGTGAGGGTATAGTCGCGCCACGTGAGCGGCGTGCTGGTGTAACCGCGGCACCTCTCTTTAAGACCGGGCAGAAAGCCTGCGGCCAATTCCATACAGCCTGCGGCCATGCGCTCCTTCATCGCCTCGTATGCTTGGCCACGCCTGCCCGGCCGTGTGCGCTCCCAAGCGTCGCACTGTTCCCACCGCATCGGGGTGAGCAAGTCCACCTGTCGGGTATAATCGCTTCCGTCTTCAGGCACCCGGCAACTTAGCAACACGCCGCCCGGGCGGGTCGTGTCCGTGTGGGAGTTCCACACATCGGGCTCGCGGTAGATATACCGGTTGTAGTTGAAGTAGCGCAAATGGCCCGGCGGAATGGCAAGCGACAGGGTGAACATGCCGAAGGTGTTCTCCAAGTGGCCGATACGCTGGCGGTAGGCGGGTTTCATCAGGCTGCTTTGCTTGACTATCCGGCAAACTTGCGCCGGATGGATATCGCAGATGAACGTGTCGGCCTCATACCGCTCGCCGTTGGAGCAGGTCGCATATACCACCTTTCCCTCTCTCTCCACTAATTCTTGCACTTGGGCGTTGCAGGTTATCGTGCCGCCTTGCCGGCGGATGCCGTCGGCAAGGCGGCGCACTATCTGGGAACCGTCGCCTTGCAGCCGCCAGCTGCTTTCAATGAAACTGCCGTTCCCATGCAGGAAGGTAAACAGCGGGAGTGATTCCTTGCGTAGTTCCATCTTCAACGAGGTGCCGCTCAGCACGTTTATCAACAGCGGGTCGCGGAAGGTCTCGTTCAAATAGTGCCATGCGCTTGTCTCCATGAGCTTGGAAACGAAGGCCAAGGCTTCTTCTCCATGGGGATCGAGGGCGGCGAACTGCCAGGTCGACGCGCGTTTGAGCATATCGGCATATTGCTGCAAGGCGGTACGCGCCGAGGGGAAATCTTCGGCAAGCCGCCGCACGAAGGCATCGTATCCCCCGGCGAAGACGAAGGTGCGTCCGCCCACGGTCACACGGTCGAAGCCGTCGGCATCCAAGCGGTGCCAAGGTAAATCGAGCAGGCCCAGATACTGGAAGGCGGCGTGCAACGACTGGCCTTCATCCAATCCGCCCACGTAATGGAAACCGGTATCGAAGGCCAGTCCCTCGCGTGGGTAGCTTTGCATACAGCCTCCCGGCTGCTTGCCCTGCTCTAACAACAGCACGTTCCGCCCGTTGCGGGCAAGGATGTAGCCGCAAGCCAATCCGCCCAATCCGGTGCCTATGATGACTACGTCACGCTTCATGCCTTTCTTTTTTCCTGTTCAGCCAACCGAAAGCGGCCGGTTGCATCACATACGCGAGTACCACGGCCGAAACCAGCCCCACCAAGGTGGAGAAGCCCACGGAAAGGATGGCGGGATGCTTGGCGAAGAGCATGGAGCTGACCGTGACAATCAGCGTGACGGCGCTGAAGAATATCGCCGTCTTGTGATAACCCAACAAGCGGGCGTCCTTCTCGCTGCCCAAGAGCCCGTTCATCACGAAGATGCTGTAGTCCACGCCGATGCCGAATATAAAGGTGGAGATGATGATGTTTATCAGGTTGAACTTCATGCTGAAGAGCACCATCGCCCCCAAGACGATGAGCCAGCTCAACAGGATGGGCAGGAAGGCAAGCAGGGTGTGTTTCAGGTTGAAACGGAAACTCAGCAGCAATACCAAGAAGACAAACAACATCGACACCCATTGAAGCACGTTGAAGTCCTCGTTCATGGCAGTGAGCGTGTCCATGGTATAGTAATAGGTGTCGAGTACCATCAGATTGGGCCGGGAGGCGACGGCGTCGCATATACGGTAATAGTCGGTAGCGTGGTTGTGCACCGTGTCGTTGGCACAACGCACGGAGGTGAAGCAGAGGTATTCGCCGTTATAGGATTGCTCCATCAAGGTGGAGAGGTATCCCGACGGGATAATGTCGGCCTCATAGAGGGCATCGGGCTCGTAGTGGGCCGTGGCACAGTCGAAGAAGGGCTCGAACGCTTCCGGGCGCAGGCCGGCTTGGGGCGCGGTGCGGGCGATGAGCTCGCGTATCCGCTCTAATCGCTCTTCTGTCCAGTAGCGTTCCCAAGCGTCGATGCGCTGCTGTTGCACCTGCAAGGGGATGAACAGCCGGTCGGTGTGCGTATAGCTCTTGACCAATCCCATAGCTTGCAGGGAGTCGAGTTGCTGGGAAAGCAGGGCGAAACGGGCTATGGCCTCTTCCATGGTCTTTCCCGAGGCGGCGAAGTATTTCTGTTTGTCGGCGGTATAGGTCTTGTCGCGCAGCAGGTTCTCGGAGTAGGTGGTGCGTG
>JAJPYP010000210.1 GCA_021204885.1 Prevotellaceae bacterium | reverse complement strand
GGCAGCCTCGGCATCGTCCTGCTCCACCCCTTCGCCCAAGGTGTAGCACAGCCCCAAATTAAGCTGTGCGCTTGCATTCCCTTGCCCGGCCGACTTCATGTACCACCGCACCGCCTCCACGTCGCTTCGCTCCACCCCGCGCCCGTCGGCATAACAGGCGGCCAAGTTGTATTGCGCGTGCATCTCCCCTTGGTCGGCCGCCTGGCGATACCACCTCACCGCCTCCACGTCGTCGTGCATCACGCCATACCCGTTCTCGTAGCAGATACCGAGGTTGTATTGCGCCACATCCACCCCCTGCATCGCCGCCAAGGTGTACCACTTCACCGTCTCCTTATAGTTCTGCCTTACGCCGATGCCGTTGTAATAACACATTCCCAAGAAGTATTGGGCATACTGGTGACCCTGCTCGGCCGAGCGCCTATACCAGCCCACCGCCTCGGCATAGTCTTGCGCCACGCCCGTACCGTCGTAGTAACAGGTGCCAAGGAAATACTGTGCCGACATGTTCCCCTGCCCCGCCGCCTTGCGGTACCACTCCACCGCCTTGGCGTAACTCTGCGCCACGCCCTCGCCATTGTAGTAGCGCAAGCCCAAGGCACATTGCGCCTCGGCATCCCCTTGCCCGGCCGCCTTAAGGAGCGCGTCCAAGGAGAGTTGCCGGCTCTGGGCAAAGGTAAATAGAGCGGCAGATGCCGACAGCCACAGCGCCAACCCCACTTTCATCCAAAGCAGGCCCCACACTTTCACTCTATATCCGTTTCGTTTCATTCACAGCGCATATATGAAGATGTAAAAGAGGTAACCGCGTTTCCGGCGGTAGCCCAAACCGATGGTAAAAATAGTCATTCCCCCGATAAAACCCTTGGCATTATAGTTGTTTAACAGCCGGGAGTCGTGGCTTTGTATGCTACTTTAACTTCCGCTTTCTCTCCGGGAGGAACAGGTTCTTGAGTAAATGAAACGGTAGTGCATCCGCATGACGTGGATACATGATCCAAAACCAAAGGCTTCTTGCCTGCATTCTTGAGGATGAAAGTAGCAGTCCGTTCTTCTTTCCAGTTGAATTTTCCCATAGTGACTATCGTGCTGTCGGTGAAGACTTCCGTCAGAACTGATTGCTCTTTTTCTACCGGTATTCCCATAATCTCTCCTTTCATGATTTGCAAAAAAGACCGTTTTCAAGTCGGGGAAACTGAGTTCACGCCCAATCCATTGTGCAACACGGCCATGGATTGTTTTCTGGCGTTGTCTTGACAGGAAGCCAGTAATAAAAGGATAGTAATAAAAGGATAAAGAATTGATATATAAATTTCATATTGCCATGTGTCTTTTGACACACCCCCGCCTGTCATTGAAGATATTGTATTTGCAGCGCGATGCCTTCTTCATTCACGAACCTGACGACGGAATCGGGGAGCTGTCGTTTCTCATCGGCCTCTTCTATGTAGGAAACGATGGCGGGAACGCCGGTCAAACCTTCACCTGCACCTACGAAACCGCAGCCGACGGTGCGGTCAAGATCGTCGATGGTCTCGCCCAAATAGCATCTGCCGGCCGGGTAATCCAACACGAAGAGCTTCTTTTGCCGGTGCTGCCACAGGAAGCCCACGATATATTTGTCGGTAACACCCAAGATTTTCCTTATCATGGTATAATCGTCGTAATTATCTAATTTGGATTCGACGTCAATCTTGTCTTTGTCGGGCACGTTCTCATTGCCGAAGTCAAGGAAGAAGGCTTCCTGCAATTGGCCTTGCGGGGTAAAGAGATAGATGTAATTGCTGATGGTTTGGTTGTAGGCCAGCCGGCTGCCGTCGTCGGCGAATCGGTAACCTGAAATCCAGTAGCTGGGGTCGGTGTATTCGTCGTAGGGCAGACAAGTGGCCGCCATGTGGGCTTGCCTGTCGGTCAAGGCTACTTTATAACCCGCTCCCTCGTCGGTGTTCCAAGAAGAGAGCCCGAAGAGCAGGGAGTCGTCGGGCAAGGACGTAAACACGTCGGCCTCGAAGGGCAACATGCACTCGTCCACGCATTCGAAGTCCGCGTTGAAATGCAGCACCTTGTTCACGTTGCCGTCCAAGAGGTATATGTCACCTTCGTCGCTTACGGCATAATCGCCCAAGTTGACATACTCCTTGGGACCCTGTCCATGCACGCCTACTTGGCCTACGTAGTTGCCGGCATAATCGTAGACAAGGAGCACCCGCTTGCGCTCGTCGGCTATATAGATGTTCCCGTTTTTCATCTTCAGCTTGTCTATGCGCCCGAACAACGCCTCTTCGCCGTCATCTTTGAGGAGAATGTAATCTGTCGCTCCGGTGAATACGTCGGAGAGCCGCGCACGCTGCAACGAATTGAAATCGATGCGTTGCACGGGTACTTGCAAGTCGTCCGTGGGGCGACGGTTGCAAGCGCACAATACCAGCATAAGGGTGGCGAGGGCCACGCCCGTTTTCCTAAATTCTGTAAGTTTCATAAGTTTAAAGTATTTGTTAGAGATTGCAAATGTAAGGGAATGAAGAAGATTGTCCATAGAAGTGCAGCGTGACAATTAGTGACTATACCGCTTGGTCGGGATTTATCAGGATTGGGGTCAAGGGCGATTCACGGGGCGGGACTAACCGAAAGAATGGAATTCCGTTTTTCCCCGTTTATCAGTTTATAGACGCCGTTGCCTTCGTATGAAAGTACCAAAGGAGTGTCTTTCAAAAGGCCGCGCAATCGTTTGATAAGGGTGCGCTGGCAGTCGGAGGTGCTTTTGCCGTTCCATATCAAGCGGTCTATCTCTTCTAAAGAGAGGGCATGGTTATCGGCTGTAATGAAGGCTTTGAGCAGTATGCAGGTTTGCGGCGCGACTGTGTGTGCCTTGCCGTTTTTCCATAAGATGTGGTCGGTGGCATGGAACAGTATCCGCTCGCTTAATTTGTAGACATGCGACGCGGACAATTCGACTAACCCTCCAGAACATTCGTTCCCCGACGGCATCGCTTCCACGTTTTCAGCCTCTTTTGGGCATACAGTTTCCCTTATTTGCCGTTTAAAGTGATGAAAGGTCATTTTATTAATAGTTATAGGTTATCAATAATTGCAGGGCAAAGTTAAGAAATTATGCGGATAATAGTGCAT
>JAJPYP010000262.1 GCA_021204885.1 Prevotellaceae bacterium | reverse complement strand
GAAGCAGCGCGGATAATCCGTATCACCTCTTCTATATTATCAGACGCGATGATGAGACCCTGCAAGATGTGCGCCCGCTCCTCGGCCTTCTTCAAGTCGTAGCGCGTGCGGCGTATTACCACATCGTGCCGGTGCTCCACGAAATACTGGATAAGCTCCTTCAAGTTGAGCAGCCGTGGACGGCCGTGTACCAACGCCACGTTGTTCACTCCGAACGAAGTCTGCATCGCGGTCATTTTGTAGAGCTTGTTCAAGATGACGTTGGCATTGGCATCGCGTTTCAAGTCTATGACGATGCGCATGCCCTCGCGGTCCGACTCGTCGTTGGCGTTGGCAATGCCCTCTATTTTCTTCTCTACGGCCAGCTCGGCGATGGCTTTCACCAATTCCGCCTTGTTCACGCCGTATGGAATCTCGGTAATGACAATCTTGTCGTGTGTACCGCCGCTCTCAATCTCGGCTTTCGCCCGCATAATGACGCGGCCACGCCCCGTCAAGTAGGCCTCGCGCACACCGCTCATGCCATAAATATAGCCACCCGTAGGGAAATCGGGTGCCTTTATGTAGTTCATCAACTCCTCTATGGAGATGTCGTTGTTGCCGATGTACGCCACGCAAGCATCGATTACTTCCGACAAGTTGTGCGTAGGCATGTTGGTCGCCATTCCCACCGCGATACCCGATGCACCGTTCACCAAGAGGTTGGGAATGCGGGTGGGCATCACCGTAGGCTCCTGCAAAGAGTCGTCGAAGTTATTCTGCATGTCCACCGTCTCCTTGTCGATGTCCTGCATCATCTCCTCGCCTATCTTCTGCAAGCGGCACTCGGTGTAACGCATGGCGGCCGCGCCGTCACCGTCCACCGACCCGTAATTGCCCTGCCCGTCAACGAGCATGTAGCGCATGGCCCATGGCTGTGCCATACGCACCAAGGCGCCGTAGACCGACGAGTCGCCGTGCGGATGGTACTTGCCTAATACCTCGCCCACGACCCTGGCCGATTTCTTATAAGGTTTATCTGAAGTGTTACCCAGTCCCATCATGCCGAAGAGTATGCGCCGATGTACCGGTTTGAAGCCGTCCCTTACATCGGGCAACGCACGTGACACGATGACCGACATGGAGTAGTCGATGTACGACGACTTCATCTCCTCTTCGATATTTACTTTAATAATCCTGTCTTGATCAAGCATTTACTATCATCCTATTGGTTATAGCCTTTATGGCTTGTGAAAAAGCATGCTAAGATACGGCTTTTTTATGACATTCAAACCATTTTAAGGGGAAAGTTTTCCTATAGCATGAAAAATGGTACAAAGAAACGTTGAGTGGCATGGTGTTTGTACCATTTTGGAATAAAAACAGCTGCAAAAAGTTTGTCGTGTGAAAAATTTGCCTATCTTTGTTGCTTATCAAAAGGCAAAGTAAACACGAATGTCAGTAGTATATAATAATAAGGTATAAAAGAAAAGGAAGGAGACTGCAAGGATATGGCAGAGAGTTGGGGTGAGTTCTCGGAAAGATTCACCGAAATAGTAAAATACAGCAAAGAAGAGGCCGAGCGGTTGGGCAACCGGTATGTGGAACCCGACCACTTGTTGCTCGCCATGATACGCGAGGGCCAAGGCCGTGGCATCCAAGTGCTCAAGCAACTGCACGTGGACCTGCCACAGCTTAAACGGCGCCTTGATGAACGACTGCGTGCCCAAGGAAGCGCATTCGATGCCACCGAAGAGGAGGTGATTATCTCGAGCAGGTCGCTCAATATCATGCGCATCTGCCTGTTGGAGGCCCGCCTGTTGAAGCAACAGCCCGTAGGAAGCGAATACTTGTTGCTGGCCCTGCTGCGCGACGGCAACAGTGCGGGGGCACACCTTTTGGAAGAGTACAACATCACTTACCGGCAGGTGTTCCAACTCCTGTCGGCGGCAGCCAAGCAGCCCCGTGCCGGCTTGGACTTCACCGAAGAAGACGATGACGAGGACGACGCGCCCGCCACACCCAAACGTCCGGGCGCTTCCACACGCGGTGCAGGTACCGCCACATCGACCAAGCGCGGCGGTAAAGGCACGCCGGCATTGGATAATTTCGGTATCGACATCACGCAAGCCGCACGCGACGGCAAGTTAGACCCCGTAGTGGGCCGTACTGCCGAAATAGAGCGTGTGGTACAAGTGCTTAGCCGCCGCAAGAAGAACAATCCCGTACTCATCGGCGAGCCGGGCGTGGGCAAGTCGGCCATTGTGGAAGGATTGGCATCGCGCATTGTGGAGCGACGTGTATCCCGTGCCCTCTTCGACAAGCGCGTGGTCATGCTCGACATGGCCGGCGTAGTGGCCGGTACCAAGTACCGCGGACAGTTCGAGGAGCGGTTGCACTCCCTTATCACCGAGTTGCAGGAAAACCCGGATGTCATCCTTTTCATTGACGAGATACACACGTTGGTAGGTGCCGGCAACCCCGCCGGGTCCATGGATGCCGCCAACATGCTCAAGCCCGCCTTGGCTCGCGGCGAGATACAGTGCATCGGTGCCACCACGCTCGACGAGTACCGCAAGAACATCGAGAAAGACGGAGCCTTGGAACGTCGTTTCCAAAAGATTATCGTGGAACCCGCCACACCCGGGGAGACGTTGGTCATCTTGCAAAACATCAAGGAACGCTACGAGGAGCACCACAACGTGGACTATACTCCCGAAGCCTTGGAAGCCTGCGTGAAGCTCTCGGAGCGTTACATCAGCGACCGCTACTTCCCCGACAAGGCCATCGACGTGCTCGATGAAGCCGGCTCGCGCGTACATCTCTCCAACATCAATGTCCCCAAAGAGATAGAAGAAAAAGAGGAGCAGATCGCCACCGTGCGTGCCCTCAAGTCGAAGGCTGTCAAAGACCAGAACTTCGAGTTGGCTGCCGACTACCGTGACCGCGAGAAGCGTTGCGAGGCAGAACTGGAACAGATGAAGCGCGAATGGGAACTCCACCTCAAGGAGAACCGACAGAGGGTCGATGTGGAAGATATAGCCCAAGTGGTCTCCATGATGTCGGGCGTGCCCGTGCAACGCATGGCACAAGTGGAAGGTGCAAAATTGGCAGGCATGAAAGCTGCCTTGATGAACACCGTCATAGGACAAGACGCC
>JAJPYP010000099.1 GCA_021204885.1 Prevotellaceae bacterium | reverse complement strand
GTTTATGACACATCGGCTGAATACGAACAAACAGTTTATGATAGGCAACGGCATCTTGGCTTTTGCCGTGATCGTCGTGGTGGTTATCTTCGTTTACATGAGCATGCGCGTGCAGCAGCAGAAGAAGGCGGAGCGCAATTTCCAAGAGGTGTACGAGGTGACGTTAGTGGGCGGCTTCCAGGGCGACTCCACTTCCGTTTACCTGAACGACAGCTTGCTGGTGAACCGCACGATGACTTCGGAGCCTTTCAGCATCGAGGTAAGGCGGTTTGCCGAACACAGTGCCTTGATGATTGTGGACAATCTTACCGAGGACTTGGCCCTTTTCGAGCTTAGCGAGAACGGGGGAAGTTACCGCTTCGAGAAGGAGAACGGCGAGGTGAAGCAGCTCTCGCAGAAATAATGCCCTATTGTATGTTGTAAAGCGGTGGAGCTAAGGGTTATCGGAACGTGGTTTTGTATCCTTTCAACTCTTTGCGCAGCGCGTCGGCCTTGCCGCCGGTGTGCTCGTCGAGCAATGCGTGAAACGCGGCCCCGTGATTCATCTCGCGTGTGTGGCAAAGCTCGTGCAGCAATACGTAGTCTACCAAGTGGGGCGGCAACAGGAGCAGGTAGTAGGAGAGGTTGATGTTGCCTTGTGCCGAACAGCTTCCCCAACGCCCGCGGCTGGAGTTGGTGCGCACGCTTTTATAGGGCAGGTGGTGTTGCCGGGAGAGCGCTTGCAGACGAGGTGGCAGCAACTCCTTGGCATAGCGCCGCAGTGCTTCTTCTATTACCTTTTGGAGCCAGGCTTGCAGCTGCTGGTCATGGAAGTCGGTGCCCGGCGGACAAACGATCTCCATGCCGCCGGGGATGGAGCGGGAAAGGAACCGGTCGCGTGTGCCAGTAGTGAGGCTCAGTTTGAAATAGGGGGTGTCGATGTGAAACTTCAAGTCGATGGGTGGGCGTTGGTGCTTTTCGTGGGCGGCTTGCAGACGGGGACGTAACCGCTCCACGGCACGCCTGACCTCTTGCAAGGTAGTGCCCGGCGGAACGGTGACGTGGATGGCATCGGCCGTTACTCGGAAAGTGAGCCGGCGTGCCCGTGCGTTTACCCGCACCATGAGGCGGCCCAACGCTTCGTCTTCCAAAATCTCTTTTACAGGCATCGGTACAGGTCTCTTGTCGGCATAGTATAGAATTATATTGGGGACATATACCCCCGTGTGGCGGCTTGCCTTGTGCGGCGGTGCGGAAGGACGTTACTCCTTGTTCTCCACTTCTTTCTGTATGCCTTGCAGGCTGTCGAGCAACTCTTGCCCGCATGCGGTGGAGACTTCACCCGAAAGGGCGACCGAGGGGGCGGATATCTGCTCGCCGATGGTGTCGGCGGCAGCGGCAATCTCCTCTCCGCCGGTAGAGAAGAATGGGTGCTCTATCAAGCTGCCCACCGCTATGATGGCGGCCACGATGGCGGCAGCCTTCAAGAGAGGCACGAAACGGACTGTCAGTTTGACGGGTTTGGCTTTGACCACGGTCTTGGTATCGCCGCTTATCCGGGCGAGTACCCGTGCGTCGAAAGCCTCGTCCAATCCGCTCTCTTCACTGAGGAGTCGTTGGTACACAAACAACGCCTTGTAACGGAGCAGGTGCTGCGGCACGTGGGGTCCGTTGAAGAACGTCCTCAATTCGGCCTCCTCTTCCAAGGTGGTCTCGCACTGCCAGTAACGGCTCAAAAGTTGTTCGATATGCTTAAAGTCCATAATTCTCGATCTCTATAAACTGTTGTTTTACTTTTTGGCGTGCCCTGAAGAGGTTCACTTTGACCTGCTCTTCGGTAATGCCCAAAAGCGTCGCTATCTCTTTGTAACTTTTTCCTTCAATGTCCCTGAGACGCATCGTTTGCCGCTGCTTCTGGGGAAGCTTGTTTATCAACCGGTGGAGCAGCGCCATTCGTTCTTTGGTGACTAACCGCTCGTGCGGTCCCGATGCCGTGGAGGGTTCGTCCATGCCTTCGTCCAGTTCCAAGGTGCGGGCATCCCGCTTCTGGGTGCGGTCTATGGCCAAGTTCTTGGCAATGGTAAGGCAGACGGCCTCCACCGATTCGAACTGGGGCCACTCGTCGCGTTTGTCCCATACTCTAATCAGCGTATCCTGCACCACATCCTCCGCCTCGGCCTTGTCGAAAGTAATGCGCAAGGCGAGCCGGTAGAGCTTCTCTTTCAATGGAAGGATGTCGTCACGAAAGCTGATTTCCTGCATCGTTCTATTTAAATGACGGTCCAAAGGACCGAAAAGTTACAGTTGATAACGAATTTTTTTATGCTGTGGAGCCAATCCGCCCCTTGCAGCCCTTTCAGATGATACGGGTGCCTGCTCCCGTCTTGTGTATGGCCGACGCTTCGGTGATGATGACCTCGGTCACGCCGGCACGCAACGCCTCGAAGGCGTTCTCCAATTTGGGAATCATGCCCCCTTGGATAAGGCCTTGTGCCACGTAGTCGCGGAACGTGGCTTCCGTGATTTCGGGAATGACGCTGTCTGCATCCTTTTCGTCGCGCAGCACACCCGGTTTCTCGAAGCAATAGACCAACGAGACACGGAAGCGGCCGGCTAATGCTTTGGCCGTCTCGCCGGCAATGGTGTCGGCATTGGTGTTGAGCAAGTGGCCTTCGCCGTCGTGCGTAAGCGGGGCCATGACCGGAACGACACCTTGCCGGATGAGGCGTTCCAAGAAAGTGGCGTCCACCCGCTTCACGTCGCCCACAAAGCCGTAGTCTACCTCCCTCACGGGACGTTTTGCGGAACGAATCACGTCCATGTCGGCCCCGGTCAGTCCCAAGGCATTGATGCCGTGGGCTTGCAGCCGGGCCACGATGTTCTTGTTCACTAATCCGCCGTAGACCATCGTGACCACCTTCAAGGTCTGGGCATCGGTAATGCGGCGGCCCTCTACCATGCGGCTCTCGATGCCTAAACGTGCGGCTATTCTCGTGGCCGAACGCCCGCCGCCGTGTACCAGCACCTTGTATCCTTCAATGGCCGCGAAGTGCTGCAAAAACCGGCAAAGCGTCTCTTCCTCTTCTACGATCTTGCCGCCTACTTTGATGAGCGTCAGTTTTTCCACCTTATATATAATAGGTAGGGTCATTCCAAAT
>JAJPYP010000074.1 GCA_021204885.1 Prevotellaceae bacterium | reverse complement strand
GAGAATCGTTTCTTTGCCACCAACCGTCCCCTCGGCTGGATTTACGCGCTTCTCAGCGCCTTTAAACCATGCTCTACAGCATAAAACTGGCCGAAAACCGTCCATCCACAGCCATCTTCCCCAACCACCCACCCAAGAATATTCCATACACCTTCCCCATCGTTATTGTACTTTAGAGGAAAGAACGCCATTGCACCGGCTCAACAGCACCTCACCCGCAAAGCCGCAAAATGAAAGCCGAAAGCAACAAGAAGAGCAAGAAGAGGCAGCCAAGCCCAGCACCTACAAAGCAACAAAACAAAATCAGGAAGCAGCAAGAAGAGCAAGAAGCAAGAGTCAAACCCACCACCTACAAAACAAGAACAATCATAGAGCAGACGCAAGAAAAACCGCCAATATCCATTCATAATCGAATGCATATCAGCGGTTTATCTTGCTGTCGGGGTAGCGGGATTTGAACCCACGACCCCCTGCTCCCAAAGCAGGTGCGCTAACCGGACTGCGCCACACCCCGAATGTATTCCCCAATGAAATACGGCGCAAAAGTAGAAACATTTTCGATAGGAAGCAAGGAATTGGATTACTTTGTAGCGAGGGCTTGCCACGGATTGACTGCATAGCAAAGGGAATGGGATTTGAACCCACGACCCCCTGCTCCCAAAGCAGGTGCACGGATTACATTTAAAACACAGACAGTTCTTGTGACAAAATACCGGCAAGCCTCCATTACATCTTCAAGTAGAAGTCTCTTGTGAGGGCAATGTAATCTTCAGTGAAGCCGCCGGCGGCGTTCTCGATGCAGAGCGTCTCTTCTACACAAGGTAGCGAGGCAAGCGAGAAGGAACAGAGCAGGCGGCGGCAGGGCTTGTCGGGCTTGGTATAGACACGGGATAGACGCACGAGATGGAAGCGATAGCTGTCGGCTAAACGAAGCACCACTTGCCCGGCATCGGCAGGGATGATAATGTCCAAATGGCCGTATGGAGAAAGCAACGAGGAGGCACGGCGAAGCAAGAGACCATAGTCCAAGGTGTCGGTGTGGCGGGCAAGGTTACGCTGACCGTCGGGACACTTCAAGGCATCCATGAAATAGGGAGGGTTGGAGACGATGAGGTCGTAGGCGGCATCGGCTTGGAACGCGGCGAAGTCGGCATGGACTACCTCGATGCGGTCGGGCCATGGGGAAAGCCGTACATTCCCGGCGGCTTGTGCGGCGGCATCGGCATCAATCTCTATGGCGGTAATAAGGGCACGCGGGTTGCGCTGCGCCAATTGCAACGAGAGCAAGCCGGTACCTGCACCCACGTCGAGGATGCGCGTGGCCTGCCGCACATCGCTCCATGCGCCAAGCAGCACGCCGTCGGTCCCCACTTTCATGGCACACTTGTCGTGCCACACGGTGAACTGCTTGAATCGGAATGAGGGATTGGACATGTAACAGGCCGTTTATCGGCTTCAAAAATAAGCAATGCTTCCCAAACGGCTACAAATTTGGCACTGTTTTTGTGTTTTTAAAGAAAGAGCGTGGAGTTATAAGGGAGAAATAGCTTACCTTTGCGCATAATTTCGCGTACTGTACTGGTTTGGAAATAAACAAAGAAAAAATGAAGAAAAGCGACCACTTTGACTTTAGTATTGCAGAGGACAGGAATGAAGGCATCTCTGTAATCGCCGAAATTGAAGGGAACGAGGAGCAGGTGAATGATAATGAGATTGGTGAGGTTCTTCCGATATTGCCACTCCGCAACATGGTACTCTTTCCGAAAGTGTTCATGCCGGTGTCCATCGGGCGGAAGAGTTCCTTGAAGTTGGTGCGCGATGCCCAGAAACGGGGCGCTTATTTTGCGGTGGCTTGCCAGAAGTCGGCCGATACGGAAGACCCTGCGATAGACGACTTGCACTCTATAGGCACCGTGGCCAAAATCATCCGCATATTAGAGATGCCCGACCGCTCCACCACCGTGATACTGCAAGGATTCAAACGGCTCCTGCTGAAAGAGATGGTCGAGACGGAGCCTTATTTGAAAGGGCGCGTGGAGCTTGTGGACGAGGAACTGCCCTCCAAAGACGACAAGGAGTTCCAGGCATTGGTAGAGGCGTGCAAGGACCTCTCCATCCGTTACATCAAGTCGTCGGACATCTTTCCGCACGATTCTGCTTTGGCCATCAAGAACATGAACAACTACATATTCCTGATAGGTTTCATCTGCTCGAACCTGCCCATCAAGAAAGACGAGAAGATAGAGTTGCTGCGCATCGACTCGCTGCGTGCGCGTGCCTACCGGTTATTGGAGATATTAAACCGGGAAGTGCAGTTAGCCGAAATAAAGGAGTCCATCCAGATGCGTGCCCGCGAGGACATAGACCAGCAACAACGCGAATACTTCCTGCAACAACAAATCAAGACCATACAGGATGAACTGGGCGGCGACAGCCAAGAGGCCGAGATAGAGGAGATGCGCCAAAAGGCGGAAACGATCAACTGGAGCGCAGACATCAAGGAGACTTTCTTGAAGGAAGTGGACAAGCTGGAACGCACCCACTCGCAATCGCCCGACTACAGCGTGCAGCTGAACTACTTGCAGACGATGCTGAGCCTGCCGTGGGGTGTCTATACCGCCGACAACCTGAACTTGCAGAATGCCGAGAAGATATTAAACAAGGACCATTACGGCTTGGACAAGGTGAAGGAACGCATCTTGGAACACTTGGCCGTGCTGAAGTTGAAGGGTGACATGAAATCACCCATCATCTGTCTGTACGGCCCTCCGGGTGTGGGCAAGACCTCGCTTGGCCGCTCCATCGCCACCGCCTTGAAGCGGAAATACATCCGCATGTCATTGGGCGGCGTGCACGACGAGGCCGAGATACGCGGACACCGTCGCACCTACATCGGCGCCATGCCTGGACGTATCATCAAGAGCCTCATCAAGGCGGGCTCGTCCAACCCGGTGTTTATCTTGGACGAAGTGGACAAAGTGGGCGACGACCGGCAAGGCGACCCTTCTTCGGCCTTGCTCGAAGTGCTCGACCCCGAACAGAACACCACTTTCCATGACAACTTCCTCGACGTGGACTACGACCTCTCCAAGGTGATGTTCATCGCCACGGCCAACAACTTGAACACCATTCCGCCTCCCCTGC
>JAJPYP010000094.1 GCA_021204885.1 Prevotellaceae bacterium | reverse complement strand
TGGAAATTGCGTGTCACCATGTCACCCTCTCGAAAAGGCACCCTTTTAACAAGTCGTATTATTTTACCATTCGAAGCGCTCTCGTTCCTCGTCCTCGTCGGGAAAGAGCGTCTTGTCGTCAGCAGGCTTTGACGCGTCTCCTCCGGCGTCGCGGGTGGCATCGGCATCGCCGGTTGCCTCGGAAAGCCCGTTTCCCGGCGTTTCAAGCTCTTCAACGGCTTCGGGCAACATCCGCTCTATCTCTTCGGCCGTGCGCTCCACCATCAGCCAAAAACGGCCATTTTTAGTGTGCTTTTGTTCGAAGCCCAATTCTTTTAACGCCCGGATGAGTTGCGTCTTGTTCAAGCGCACGGCGCCTCCGAAACGCAGCATAATCTGGCCTGTGTTCAAGTACTTGGCGCGCTCGTCCCCGGCGGGGCGGCGGTAGTAGACCAACAGCAGGTTGCGGGCGGTGTTCTCCTCCTCGAAATACCGGTTGCGGCGGTTCAGGGCATCCACCTCCTTAGCGTTGAACCAATAACGGTATCCCCTTGCCAAAAGCGATTTCACCTGCGAATAGACGCCTTCGTAGTCAATGGGCGTGGTGAGCGGATTGTCGATGCGCTCCACCTCGAATGGCAGCCAACGCCGGTTGCCCGTGTCGTCGCTGAGAAACTCGGTCTTGTTGCCGGTGGCGCAGAACGAGGCCACGTGGGGCAGGCGTATCTTGTTGTGCCCGTAAGCGGGACGCTCGTTGATGAAGCTGCTCGTGGTGAGGGCTTTCAAGTGATTGAGCTCGCCCGGACGCATGGTGTCTATCTCCTCGAAATTGACTATGTAATTCTCGGTGATGGTGAAGGCGTCGTCCTTGGTAAAATACTGTGAGTTTGTCTTCAAGTTGTAGTATCGCTGCAAGGGCGGCGGCAGTATGCGCTCCATGAAACTGCTCTTGTAGGCGCCTTGCGGGCCTATCAACACAAAGATGACGTGGTTCACCACTTTCCGGCTCAAAGCCGATGCCACCATGCCCACCAACCAGCGGCGGAAGTAAGTGCGGAATGTCTTCTCGTCGCAGCCCGTGCAATGCACCATTCCGGCCAAAGTGCCGATGAAATCGGTTGTTCCGTCCCATGCGGGCAGCTTGTCCAAGTAGGCTTTCATGGGGAAATGCTCGGGAACGAAGTCGCTTTGCAGCAGGTTTCTCAGGTGGGCGAGTTCCACCGGAATCCCCCTGCGCTGCATGGCATACCACAGGGAGTTCTCCATGCGGTCGGTGATGCGCCGCCAGCCGTCGTCCCACTCTTCGTCGCGGCTGCCGTCGTGAAGGGCATCCGTCTCTTGCAGGGGCTCTCCCTGCTCTTCTTCGAGCAAGCGCTTCATCTCCCGGCCAAGCGGCGTTTCCTTGTCGCCTTTCGATGCAGGCTTCGTGTGGGCGTGGCGTCCGCACTCCGCCCCGCCGGCCGCTTGCAATGACGTGTCCAAGTCTTCACTGTCTATTTTCTCCCACCGGGCGCGCGTCTCCTTTAGCGGGAGAATCTCGATTTGGTTGATGAGCGTGTTGAAACGCAGCCGGCAATGCTCTTTGAGGAAATCCTCCATCTGCCGGGCTTGCTCGGCCGAAAGCCGGCGCGCGTCTCCACCCCGCAACGCACGCTTGGTATCGCGCAACGTCATTGTGCCGTGCTCGCCGGTACGTGCATACACGCTGTGAATCACGGCGTTCAGGCTGTTATCGGGGGCGTCGCTGTCGGCAAAACGCTCCCAGGCCCACTCAGTGGCATCCTGCACGCACACGCCCAAACGGTTCATCAGCGAGAGGGCGCGGTGCACGTAGCGGTTGTGCGAGCCCGGCGCGTAGGCCAATCCCTCCTTTTCCAACATGCGGCGCACAGCATCGTCTACCTGCCGTGCAGTGTAGCGCGCGCGGGTTCCCGGTTTGCGCCCGGCCTTTTCCCGCTCCTTCTTTACCTTCCTTTCCACCGGCATGGGGAAAGGCACCGCGTCGGGACGGTGCAGTGCGTCTTTGTCGTGGCAGATGACCGACATACGCGTGGCGTTCTTGCACGCCTCGTCCACTTCCACCCCCGCAATCCCGGCATAATGACGGTTCACCGCCTGCCAGCACGCCCCGAAGTTGTGGGCGTCTACATCGCCCGCCATGCGGCAGAACACCCGGATGCCCAGTCCCGATATCGTGGTGTGCGTCAAAAGGCTGTAAGGCTCGGCCTTGACGCGCGCCAAAATGTCGGGGAACTCGTCGTCCGCAAGGCCGTCTATGTCGACCATGATGACGCCCGTGTAGCCGGTGACGTTGGCATTGGTGCGCCCGCCCTCCAAGCTGCACATCGCCACCACCGCCGGCTGGTTTAGTTTGTACTCGCCCTTGAGCCGCTTGTACGACGCCATGAGGTCCTTTCCGGCTTGGGCGTCGGCCCGCCCTCCGGTTTCAAGCGCTGTCATCTCCCGCAACGTGGCGCGGTAGGCCTCCGTAGCCCTTTTGTGTTTGTCACTCAGGAGCTCCCTATAGAACTCCTCCCATGTCATGGAGCTGAACGTGGTGCTCCGCAGGTTGGGGAACCTGCACAATCTTACATCTTTCATAACTT
Organism: Prevotellaceae bacterium; assembly: GCA_021204885.1. Next base: position 587 of record JAJPYP010000094.1, on the reverse strand, counting down.
TTCGATTTAGTTGAAAAAATTGTTACTTCGCTCTTACAAGCGGGTGCGAAGGTAGGTGGCGGCGAGGAGCTATTTTAGCAACATTGCGAAAAACCGCTTTTCCGCCAAATCTTAAATTACCATAAAGAATCGCGGCTGCTTGCAGGGAGTAGGCGGCAGTCGGGGAATCCGCCCCTTGAAAGTATCGAAACGAATGATTACCTTTCCGTATGAACCGGTGCGCCGTCGCAGGCGGTGCATCCCGGGAATTGCGAAAAACCTTTATATTCTATACAGTCATTATCGAAAAACTATGACCGAAACAAACGCAGACACTGTCAACATGTCTTACGGAGTGGAGGAAGAAAACGCGGGCCGCATCCACGGTCGGGTAGCCGGGGATGTGCTTTCAAGTGAGCTGGAAGCCGTTGTGCACGGATGGGAGAAAATGAGCGAGGAGGAGCGGCTGTGTGCCTTCAGGGAAACGCTAAGAAAGATGGCCGGGCTGGGAAGGGAAATTGTCGGCCTGAAGGAAGAGAATGACCGTATAAAGAAAGAGAATATCGGCCTGAAAGAAGAGAATGACCGTTTAAAGTAATAGAATATAG
>JAJPYP010000155.1 GCA_021204885.1 Prevotellaceae bacterium | reverse complement strand
GGGAAAATAGGGAGGGAAAGGGAAAGGGCGTATATTTGCAAGGAAGAAGCGACCTTGGATATAAAACAAGCAATCTTACCGCTTATGACGATACTTCAAATCTCGGACACGCACAACCGGCATGGGCTGCTGACGGACTTGCCGGCGGCAGACGTCATAGTGCATTGCGGCGACTTGACCGATTTAGGTACGGAGGCCGAGGTGCTCGACTTTCTCAATTGGTTCATCGCCTTGCCCCATCTGCACAAACTCTTTGTAACGGGCAATCACGACCTTTGTCTGTGGAATGCGGTAGATATAGAAGACCTGCCCCAAGGCGTGCATTTCCTGCAAGACAGAAGCTGCGAGATAGACGGCGTGAAGTTCTTCGGGTTAGCTTATAACCACTCCGTCAGTCTTATACCCACCGATACCGACGTGCTTGTCACCCACGAGCCTCCCGCCCTGATCTTGGACGTGACCATGGGCATGCATTGGGGTAATGAGATGCTGCGCGAGCGCGTATTCCAAGTGAAGCCCCGCTACCATCTGTTCGGGCATGCCCACGAAGGCAACGGCACCCTTATGCAGGCGGGCATTCTCTTCTCCAACGGCTCGGTACTCGACAACGGGTACCGTGCGGTCTACCGACCCCGGTTGTTCCGTTACAAGTAAGTCGCGGTATGGACTGGCTTCCCCTTCTTTCTCAATTAGATAGCCGGGCGCGAAGCCATGCTGAAAGGTTGCGGCGTGTGGTCCAAGTCGCTTTGGACAACGTGTGGTTGGGGAGAATGTTTACCGTTATTTGTCTGGTTTTATGCCCGATGGTAGAGGGGCTTGAAGCGGCGGTTAGGGAGGTTGGAATGGGCTTCGCAAAGGGTGTGGAAGCGGTAAATAATATGGATAGGAGTGGTTTGGGTAAAGATAGGCTTGGCTATGATTGAAACGGATGGAAAACGGATGGTGGGGTGGATGCATTGGGATGCTTGCACCGCTTCGATTTGGGTGCGCAGGTTTCTTGACACGCACGCATATCTTTACACTTCCCCATCCAAGGGGTCTATGGAATGGGAAGCAAAGGGGCTCATCTTCCCAATGCTTAGGGTCTATGCATTGGGAAGAGCAAAGTGTCACTTCCCAATGCTTACACCCTAAGCATTGGGAAGATGACACCCTAAGCATTGGGAAGATGAGTTTTGCGGGTCCCAGTGATTTGATACTATGCTATGCCGTTCTTGCGATGTAATGACAATATGCTTGTAATCCTGTGAATACGCTTACTATCTGTCAAAACGGCCCGATTCGGACAGTTTGGGAACGGGATGGTACGGATGGTAATAATAGATGACAAATCCACTTCTTTGGGGATGCGTGTGTTTGCGGACTGCATCGGGTGGACCGGCACGAATGGGATGGTGAAAGGCTGTTTTTCCCGTCGAAAAGGTCGCTTTTCGCTGTTTGAAGGACATCATGTAGAGCCTTGTTTTGTAAATAACCCTGCAATGACCATGCTTGCGTAATGCGGTTTTATCTTTCTTTAATATACTGTTTACATGGTGGTTACACTGATTTCCGCCTGTCTTGTCTTCCCCATACTGTCACCTTGTTTTACCAAATCAACCCGCTTTTTCCGCCGTTTTTCCCGCTTGCCGTCCCTTTAGCCGCAAATACGGCCGTTTTAGCGGGGTTGAATGATGAAAAATGGGACAGTAAATCCTATATAATCAGCAAATATAGTCCAATAGTAACGAACATCCGCTTGCTTGCCTTGCGGTCGGGATGATGAAAAATATGTATATTATATAGCACTCGGATGACCTGTTATGGGGGGGTAGCACGCTGCACTGATTTCCCTGCCATCACCTGTCAAATGGTAGAATTTCTATCTGCAATATGTGGAATAAACCGCCGCTATTTTACTTTTTGCCGCAATAGGTACGGGCAGTTGTCGCAGGGCTTGTTTGATGCGTCTTTTTCTTTACGCGCATGCCGGGTGATGGCGCTTCATGCAGTCCAAGGAATGCGTGGCAGCCGGTTTTACTGCCGGTAACCCGACATCACTTTTTCCGCAGATTGTTTGCCCATGTCGCGGATTTGGGCTATCTTGCATACGCCAATTAGGTGATTGACAACTTAAATTACTTGGTTCCTAACTTTAAAAAGTACTATTATGACTGATTTGATTATTAAACGTAAACCTTACGATTGGGTCTTGGAGGCTCTTTCATGGTTGGGCGTGCTGTATGCGCTGGTTCCTGTGTGTCTGTATGGTAGAATTCCGTCCGATGCGCCCGTGCCCGTCCATTTCAATTATCGCGGCATAGCCGATGCTTGGAGCGGTAAGGAGTATATTCTTTGTTACGCTTTCCTCGCCCTCTTCTGTTATCTCTATTTGTTTATATTGGAGAAAACATACAAGTGGTGGATGTATCCCGTCGAGGCGGGCGAAAACAATGAATCGCGCTCTTGCCGTATGAGTGTGGAGCTGATGAGACACATTAGATTGATTCTAATTTGCTTCTTCGCTTACTTGGCCAACATGCCTTTGTATCTCTCCGCAGAGAGTAACTTTACCGGACAAATACCGTTGGCTTGCCTTGCAGCCGCCTTGCTGCTCGTCTTACTTGTATATGTCGTGAAGATGATCGTATTCAAGACGAGGCATGTAGGCCATCATCTCGCTTCGTTCAGCATGTGAAGCGGAACGACATTATCTATTTAATATGCCCGAGTCTTTGTCGGCATTCTCCATCTTGCGCTTGGCGGCGGCACCGCTCTTGCCGAACGGGAGGTTGTACACCAAGTTGACGTAAACCATGTTGGCGTTGTTCTTGATACGTTCGGTCTCTGCACGGGAAAGCAAGGCGGTGCCGTACACCGAGGTGGTCTGTTTCCAAGCGTTGTAGAAGGGGTACCTGATACCGGCTGTCAATGTGAGGTGCTTGGCGGGGTTGTAGGTCAACTCCACGGAAGCCATGCTTGGCGTGTTCTTCAAGGTCTGGCCGGTGAGTGTCTTGCGCTGCGTTTGGTAGATTACTTGGAATCCCCACCGTTTATAGGCTATGTAAAGGGAGGGGATGACGACATAGCCGGTGTGGTGCCACGAAGCGTCGTCCAAGGTGGCGGTTTGGTGGAACACTTCGGCATACAGTCTTAACCGCAACAGGTTGCCGGCGAACGGATACCATTGCCAGAAGAGGCTCGCGC
>JAJPYP010000122.1 GCA_021204885.1 Prevotellaceae bacterium | reverse complement strand
TACATTGCTCCTGCTGTCCGTATTTCCTGCCTTGCAGCAAGGGTTGCTTGTCGTAACGCAGGAATTAGGCCGCCATGAGTGCCAGATAGCTGTTTGCCTGCCAAGTAGCCGTCACATCCAAGCACCAAGTATGCCCCCTTTGCCAAGAGACAGCTTCCGCCAACCGCCGCTTGTACCACTGGTAATTGGCGGTGAAGTTCAAGCCGATTCCATGGGGCAGGGAGTAGTCGCCGTCCAAGCCGGCATATTGATGCACATAGTTGCCGTTGGCCAAGGACTCCATCACATAGTCGCCCCCGTCATCATACCACGGTGTGATTTCACGCGAGGAGTGCTTGTACAAATAGGTGAACTGCACTATGTCGTGCAAGTCCATGCGCAACTGCATGTAGTGCATCACATTGGCCTTCAAGGTGGGGTTGCCCGCATGCCAAAGGAAAGCGTTGCGCTGGTAGGCCACGGTGGAGAGCTGGTCGAGATTGGGATGGCTCACATCGCAGAAATAGTCGGCATAGAGAGAGACCCGTTTGAATGGCCGCCAGTAAGCCTTGGCCACCGGCATCCACGAGAAGTTGCCTGCCGAAAGCGTGTCGCTCCTCTCGTCTACATAAAGGAAGTCGCTCCCCACCACCAAGTTGAAGTTACGCGCCGGATTCACCGTCACGCTGAAGTAAGCGTCGTGGCGGCGTTCCAACGTGGAGAAGAGGCGTGAACCGGTGGGACGTTCGTAATCGGCATACTCCTTGTCGGTAAAGGTGTAGCCCAAGGTGGCACCCACCACATCGCTCCACCGGTAGTTGCCGTCTACATTGGCACGCCAGAACTCTTTCTTGCCCTCATACAGCCGGTCCGACACATCGGCAAGCTGCGTGTACACTTTATGCTCGTCTACATCGTAGCGGTTATAGGTCACATCGCCCGAAAGATGCAGTTTCCGCGCCACAGTACCTTTATAATAGGCACCCACGGTGAAGTCCACGGCATCGTAACCATTCAGCGAGCGCGAGAAGAAGCTGCCCAAGTCATCGTTGTAAGCCTCCTTGTCCTTCCCCCGGCCATCGCTTATCCACGCTTGTAAAGAGAGCGTGTGCTCCGTATTGATTTTATAATCCACACCGGCGGTGAAGCTCAGGTTGGTCAAGCGGTTGCTGCCGTTGGGGTGGTTATAATCTTCCGTAGCCGTGCTTTCCGAAGCATCCCCATACGTTTGTCCGTATGAAGTGGCATTGTAAATGCGGCTCGACTTCACCCCGGCATCACCGTAAAGGTTCCACCTCTCGGTAGCGTAGGTAAACGTCACCCCATCGTCGGTACTGTAAGAATGGTTGTTCCTGAGCGATACCAGCCCTTTGGCATGTACACCCATGTCGAAGCCGGTGTAGGCATTGTTCAAGATGATGTCCAACACGATGGGGGCGTCGCCATACTTCCCTTTGGGATAGCGCAGCACCTCCACCCTGCGTATGCGTTCGGGGTTGAGGTTGCGTATATACTCCGCACCCACATCCCTGCCCTCCACCATCATGGGCACGTCGCGGTACTCGCCTATCTTCACCCCGTCGGTAGCCCAGTCTATGCTGATGCCCTGTAGCTTGCCCAAAAGCTGCAAGGTGTTCGCACTGGCTTTCCGGATAGAATCGGCGATGTAATAGATGTCCACCGAAGCGTTCCGCTTTATCCTTTCCCCCGTCACCTTGACCTCGCCCAGCAACACCGGCTTCAAGGTAATGGAAAGGGAAGATGAGGTGATTTCCACCGTCTCAGTCTCATAGCCTATGTGGGATATTTGCAGGAAACACTTTTCCCTCTCCTGCACTTCCAAGCTGAACAGACCTGCATCATCGGTCGTTGTACCCGACAGTAAGGTGCTGTCGGCCTTCTGCCACAACGCCACATTGGCAAAAGGTATGGGCTGCCCCTCGTCATCGTCCACACGTCCCGTAACCTGCTGCGCCGTCAGGGGCAGGGCCGAGAACAAGATGAAAGCCATAAACATCAAACACTTTTTACTTCCGCACTGCCTTATCTTGCCGCCCGGCATCCTCTTGCCGGCAGCATGCCATCGTCGCTCCATCATCATCACTTTGTTTTGTTGTGAGTATGTATTTGTTTAAGTATGCGCAAATATAATCCTTTCCTGCCCACAAACCAAGCAGAAAGGCGTACTCCCCCGATATTAACATTCTTTATGAGGGAGACATACATGCGCGGTTCACCCTGCACGCCTTGTATGCTTACAGCACGGCAAGGCTGCCGATGGTGAAGACGATGCCGCTGCAAACGGATGCCGGCCGCGCTATGTACCTTACTTGCCGGCAGAGGCATCGCCGGCTTCACCGCCGGACATGCCATCCTTTCCACTATCCGGAAGGCGTTCCAACTGAATCTTCTCCGGTATCAAGTCGTACCGCCGTTCCTTGTGGCCGATGAACTTGTATGAAGGACGGAAAGCAGGCACAATCCTGCTCACCAACGAAGCGTCGGCCTCGGCGCGGCTGCCTACACTGTGTTTGTTGATAAAGCGAAGGTAGAGGCGGCCGAACCCCAACAGTTCAATGTTATAGCCTTGGCGTAAGTTCTGGACTACATAGTGGGCGTAACGGTCCAATACGTTCTTCACATCGCCCGTTGTAAGGGATGACTCTTCGGATATCTGCTTGGCGGCATCCTCGGTGGTGAGCGTGCCGAAGCTCACCGGGAATACACTGTACACCACCTGACCATTGGGGTCGCCGAAGCCCACCTTGTGGGCGCGTACTTTATAAGGCTTAGACATAAGTTTTAAGGTTTAATGTTCATAATGATTAGATTGGGACAAGCACAGGTCCAACACCGCAAAGATACGGTTTTAGCACCATCTCCACGGCATTTGAAGCCGCTTTTTGACGCGATGCGCCCTCATAAAGATTGTTAAAGCGGATAAAGGCGGAAGACAACGCCAAGCCATCCACCTGCTGAAAGCGGCCAGCCGACAACCCTAACGGCGTGCGCTGCATTACCCAAACGGCATGCCGCATGTAACCCAACCGCTGCAAGCGTGCATTGAGAAGACGGTTTCCCATCTTCCCATTTCATGTATTGACTGATAGCGCATTCAGACAATGACTGATAGCGCATTTAGACAATGACTGATAGCGCATTCAGACAACGACTGATAGCGCATTCAGACAGCGACTGATAGCGCATTCAGACAGCGACTGATAGTACTAT
>JAJPYP010000014.1 GCA_021204885.1 Prevotellaceae bacterium | reverse complement strand
GTGATGAGCTGCGCGGCGTTGAAGTCTCTTGGAAGGAAGAAATGCAAGCCCAACCAATCGGTCAAGTCGATGCCCCGGCTCTTGGCCACGAAGGTGGCCAGGAACACCAATACATTGATGATAAGGAGGTTCTTGGTAACGGTGGGCATTGAATTCATACGTGCATCTTTCGCTTTGAACGCGCAAAATTACGAATTATTTCATTAGCAATGGGCGACAAGCGGGTTATTTCCTTTTCTTTATCTGTTTTACACGCTTTTTTTCATGTTTTTATGGGTGTTCCATCTTTAGGAAATAAATGGTATCTTTGCAGCCTGAACAAATCATCGGATTATGAGCATGGAAGCGAAACTGACAACATCCGTACGGGCCGCCTTGCAGGCGCTCTATGGCGCGGCGGATGTTCCGGCAGCCTTGATACAGCTGCAAAAGTGCAAAAAGGAGTTTGAAGGACACCTCACCCTCGTGGTGTTCCCGTTGCTGCGCCTCTCCAAGAAGCGGCCCGAAGAGACGGCCGGCGAGATAGGCGCCTACTTGCAGGGACACGACGCCACGGTGGCGACGTATAACGTGGTCAAGGGCTTCTTGAACTTGACCATCGCCTCGTCGGCATGGGTGGAGTCGCTCAACACGATACATGCCGATGCCCGCTACGGGTTGAAAGAGGCCACCGACAGCTCTCCGCTCGTGATGATAGAGTACTCCTCGCCCAACACGAACAAGCCGCTCCACTTGGGGCATGTGCGCAACAACTTGTTGGGACACTCGTTGGCCTCCATCCTTGCGGCGTGCGGCAACCGGGTGGTGAAGACGAACATCGTCAACGACCGGGGCATCCACATCTGCAAGTCCATGTTGGCGTGGCTGAAATACGGTAACGGCGAGACGCCCGCGTCGAGCGGCAAGAAGGGCGACCACTTGGTGGGCGACTACTATGTGGCGTTCGACAAGCACTATAAGGCCGAGGTGGAAGCGCTCACAGCGCGGTTCAAGGCCGAAGGCATGGGTGATGAGGAGGCCAAGGCGAAGGCCGAGGCCGAGTCTACGCTGATGAAAGAGGCGCGTGAGATGCTCGTGAAGTGGGAAGCGGGCGACGCGGAAGTGCGTGCGCTGTGGAGCCGCATGAACGAGTGGGTCTATGCCGGCTTCGATGCCACCTACAAGCTCATGGGCGTGACGTTCGACAAGATCTATTACGAGTCGCAAACCTATTTAGACGGCAAGCAGATGGTGCTGGAAGGGTTGGAGAAAGGGCTCTTCTATCGCCGCGACGACGGTTCCGTGTGGGCCGACCTCACTGGCGACGGCTTGGACCATAAGCTGCTGCTGCGTGCCGACGGCACCTCGGTGTACATGACGCAAGACATCGGCACGGCCAAGCAACGCTTCGCCGATTATCCCATAGACAAGATGATTTATGTGGTGGGCAACGAGCAGAACTACCATTTCCAAGTGCTCTCCATCTTGCTCGACAAGTTGGGCTTCGAGTGGGGCAAGGGGTTGGTACACTTCTCTTACGGCATGGTGGAACTGCCCGAAGGGAAAATGAAGAGCCGTGAGGGCACGGTGGTGGATGCCGACGACCTGATGGCCGAGATGATAGAGACCGCCCGCGAGACCTCTTGCGAATTGGGCAAGCTCGACGGCCTCACCCGGGCCGAAACGGCCGACATCGCCCGCATCGTGGGGCTTGGTGCCTTGAAATACTTCATCTTGAAGGTGGATGCCCGCAAGAACATGACGTTCAATCCCAAGGAGTCGATCGATTTCAACGGCAACACCGGGCCTTTCATCCAATATACTTACGCGCGTATCCGCTCGCTGCTGCGCAAGGCTGCCCAGACAGGCATCCAGCTGCCCGAACAGCTTCCCTTGGACACGCCGCTCAGCGCCAAAGAGGAGGGATTGATACAGCTCTTGGCCGACTTCCCCGCCGTGGTGAAGCAAGCGGGCGACGATTACAGCCCCTCGGCCATCGCCAACTATTGCTATGACTTGGTGAAGGAGTACAACCAGTTCTACCACGACTTCAGCGTGCTGCACGAAGCCGACGAGAAGCTGCGTGTCTTCCGCCTCACGCTCTCGGCGAACGTGGCGAAAGTCGTGCGCTTGGGCATGCGGCTATTAGGCATCGAAGTGCCTGAAAGGATGTAAGTGGCTGTGTCAAAAGACACATCCCCTTCGGGGACATTGCTTGACCACCCCTCTAAACCTCCCCTCATAGGGGAGGCTTGGTCGGCCTACGGCCTCCGAAGTTTTTTCTGAATATATTCAGGTTACGCTTTACTTTTCCCTTTGGTTGCGGCCTTGGTGCGCCGTGCCTTGGTCTTGGGCGCGGCCTCCGTGCCTTCTTGCTTCTTGATGAGCTCCATGCAGTCGGCAAGGCTCAACGTGGCGGGGTCGGTCTTCTTGGGAATCTTGTAGTTGTTCCCTTTATAGGTAATGTAGGGACCGAAGCGTCCGTTCATAATCTCCAATTCGGGTTCTTCGGCGAACTTCTTGAGGTGCTTCTTGGCCTCGGCCTCGCGCTTGCCCACTATCAACGGTACGGCCTCTTCCAAAGAGACGGTGAGCGGGTCCATGCCGGCGGGCAGCGATACATAGAGCTTGTCCAAGTGGATGTAGGGGCCGAAGCGTCCGGCACCGGCCACCACCTCCTTGCCCTCGAACTCGCCCAAGGTGCGCGGCAGCTTGAACAGGTCCAACGCCTGCTCCAAGGTGATGGTCTCGATGGACATGTTATTCTTGAGCTGTGCGAAACGGGGCTTCTCCTCGTCGGTACTGCTTCCTATTTGGGCCACGGGGCCGAAGCGTCCTATCTTGACCGAGACGGGCTTTCCCGTTCCCGGTTCTTCGCCCAACACCCGTTCGCCCGCCTTGTGTTCGCTCTTGGCGGCGAGGGTACTCTCCACCACGGGGTGGAAGCGTCGGTAGAAATTGGAGAGTATCGCCGTCCACTCCTTCTGGCCTTCGGCTATCTCGTCAAACTCCTTCTCGATGCTGGCCGTGAAGTTGTAGTCCAAGATGCCGGGGAAACAGGCGATGAGAAAATCGGTTACTACCGTGCCGGTATCGGTGGGCAGCAGCTTGGACTTCTCGGCACCGGTGGTCTCGGTGCGGGTGGTGTCTTTTATCTTGTCTTGTTGCAAGGAAAGGAGGTTGTAGGCACGCTTCTCGCCGCTCTTCTCTCCCTTGACCACATACTCGCGCTG
>JAJPYP010000121.1 GCA_021204885.1 Prevotellaceae bacterium | reverse complement strand
GCGTGTTGCACATGGGACACATGCTCAACTCTACCATTCAGGACATCTTGGTGCGTCGTGCCCGTATGGAGGGCAAGAACGCCTGCTGGGTGCCGGGCACCGACCATGCCTCCATCGCCACCGAAGCCAAGGTGGTGGGCAAGTTGGCCGCCCAAGGCATACAGAAGAGCGACTTGACCCGCGAGGAGTTCTTAAAGCATGCATGGGCATGGACGGAAGAGCACGGCGGCATCATCTTGAAGCAGTTGCGCAAGCTGGGTGCCTCGTGCGACTGGGACCGCACCGCCTTCACCATGGACGAGGAGCGTAGCCGCAGCGTCATCAAGGTGTTCGTCGACCTCTACAACAAAGGACTTATTTACCGTGGCGTGCGCATGGTGAACTGGGACCCGAAGGCACTCACCGCCCTGAGCGACGAGGAGGTGGTTTACCAAGAGGAGCACGGTAAGCTGTTCTACCTGAAATATTATATAGCCGACGACGACTTGACCGGCCAGACGGGGCAGGAGGGAGAAGTGGTGCACCGCGATGCCGATGGCCGGCGTTATGCCGTCGTGGCCACCACACGTCCGGAGACCATCATGGGCGATACGGCCATGTGCATCAATCCCCACGACCCCAAGAACCGCTGGCTTAGCGGCAAGCGGGTTGTGGTGCCGTTGGTGGGCCGCGTCATTCCCGTCATTGAAGATGACTATGTGGACATAGACTTCGGTACCGGTTGTTTGAAAGTGACTCCCGCACACGACGTGAACGACTATATGCTGGGCGAGAAGTATAACCTGCCCATCATCGACGTGTTCAATGCCGACGGCACCTTGAGCGAGGCAGCCGGGTTATACGTGGGCCAAGACCGCTTCGTGGTGCGTGAGCAGATAGCCAAGGACCTTGCCGCCGCCGGGCTCATGGAGAAGGTGGAGGCCTATACCAACAAGGTGGGCTTCTCGGAGCGCACCCACGTGGTCATCGAGCCGAAGCTCTCCATGCAATGGTTCCTGAAGATGCGGCACTTCGCCGACTTGGCGTTGCCGCCCGTGATGAACGATGAGTTGAAATTCTATCCTCCCAAATACAAGAACATCTACAGAAGCTGGTTGGAGAACATCAAGGACTGGTGCATCAGCCGCCAGTTGTGGTGGGGACACCGCATACCGGCCTACTTCTTGCCCGAAGGGGGCTATGTAGTGGCCGCCACGCCCGAAGAGGCCTTGACGCTTGCCCGCCGTAAGAGCGGCAACGATGCCTTGACCTTGGCCGACCTGCGTCAAGACGAGGATTGCCTTGACACGTGGTTCTCCTCTTGGCTGTGGCCCATCTCCCTTTTTGACGGCATCAACAATCCCGGCAACGAGGAGATAAACTACTACTATCCCACCAGCGACTTGGTGACCGCGCCCGACATCATCTTCTTCTGGGTGGCCCGCATGATTATGGCCGGCTACGAGTACCAAGGGCAGATGCCCTTCCGCAATGTCTACTTCACCGGCATCGTGCGCGACAAGTTGGGACGCAAGATGTCCAAGTCGCTTGGCAACTCGCCCGACCCGCTGGAGCTGATGGACCGCTTCGGTGCCGACGGCGTGCGCATGGGCATGATGCTATCGGCGCCGGCGGGCAACGACATCCTCTTCGACGAGGCGCTTTGCGAGCAGGGACGTAACTTCAACAACAAGATATGGAACGCTTTCCGCTTGGTGAAAGGGTGGGAGGTGAGCGACGAGGCGCCCGTGCCCGAAGCTTCCAAGGCGGCCATGCGTTGGTTCGCTTCCAAGCAGAGCGCCGTGGCCGCCGAGATGGCCGACCTTTTCAGCAAGTACCGTTTGAGCGAGGCGCTGATGGCCGTTTATAAACTCTTCTGGGACGAGTTCTCGGCCTGGTACTTGGAGGTGGTCAAGCCTGCCTACGGGCAGCCCGTGAGCCGCACGGTGTATGATGCCACCATCTCCTTCTTCGACACCTTGCTGCACCTGTTGCACCCCTTCATGCCCTTCATTACCGAAGAGCTTTGGCAACACATCGTGGAGCGCAAGGAGGGGGAGAGCCTTATGGTGAGCCCCATGGCGCCTTTGGAAGCCGCCGACGGACAGCTGCTGCGACAGTTCGAGGCGGTCAAGGAGATAATCAGCAGTGTCCGCGCCATACGCAAGCAGAAGAACATCGCTTTCAAGGAGGCGTTGGCATTGCAAGTGGTGGGTGAACATCCGCTGGCCGCTTTCAATGCCGTGTTGGAGAAGATGTGCAACCTCAGTGCCATCAGCCCCGTGGAGAAGAAGGCCGATGGTGCCGCCGCCTTTATGGTGGGCACCGTGGAGTATGCCGTGCCGTTGGGCAACAACATCGACCTTCAAGCCGAGATTGCCCGCATGGAGGCCGAGTTGCAACACAAAGAGGGCTTCCTTGCGGGTGTGATGAAGAAGTTGGGCAACGAGAAGTTCGTCGGCCATGCACCCGCCGCCGTCATCGAGATGGAGCGCAAGAAGCAGGCCGATGCCCAGAGCATCATCCAGTCGCTCAAAGAGGGCATCGCCGCCCTGAAGAAGAGCGCCGGCTTGGAAGCGTAAGGGGCAACCCGCGTGAAAGGTATATATGATAAACAATAAATATAAGATATGGAAAATCAAAGACCGTTGATATTGGTTTCAAACGACGACGGAATCAGGGCCAAAGGATTGGCCGAGTTGGTGAAGGCACTGCGCCCCTTGGGCGAGATTGTGGTAATGGCCCCCGAAACGGCACGCTCGGGTTCCAGTTGCGCCCTCTCCGTGCACCATGCCATACATTACCAGATGCTGCGCAAGAGTGTGGGGTTGACGGCCTACAGCTGCTCGGGCCGCCCCATTGATTGTGTGAAGTTGGCTTTCCACACGGTGCTTGAGCGCAAGCCCGACTTGGTGGTGGCCGGCATCAACCACGGCGACAACTCCTCGGTGAACGTGCACTATTCAGGCACCATGGGCGTGGTGAAGGAGGGTTGCTTAAAGGGCGTTCCCTCGGTGGCTTTCTCGCTTTGCAGCTACGCGCCCGACGCCGACTTCAACCCCATCGTGCCTTACGTACACGACATCTCCGCCAAGGTGCTTGAAAAGGGATTGCCCCGGTTGACGTGCCTGAACGTGAACTTCCCCGCCGAGAAAGAGCTCAAAGGCATCAAGGTGTGCAAGCAGGCCGAAGGCGACTGTGTGAACGAGTGGGAGCACGTCACGTTGCACAAC
>JAJPYP010000185.1 GCA_021204885.1 Prevotellaceae bacterium | reverse complement strand
TTTTGTTCCAAACCTACACGGTTTTGTACCATATCGGCATTCGCGGGCTTATTTCACGCCTTGGCACGCCATATCCCGAAGTTATTCCCTACTTTTGCGGGCTTGAAAAGAGACACGATAAAGAAAAACGGTATGAGGAAGCGTACATTGTTGTTGATATTGGGTAACTTGACGGCGTTCGGGCCGTTTGTCACCGATTTCTATTTGTCTTGCTTGCCCAAGCTGACGGCGTTTTTCGCCGTATCGCCCTCGGTGATACAAACCAGCCTGACGGCGGGCATGTGGGGATTGGCGGTGGGACAGTTGCTGGTGGGGCCGGTCTCAGACAAGTTCGGACGGAAACAGCCGCTCATAGCCTGCTTGGTGCTTTTCGTGCTTTCCACGGCCGGTTGCATGCTCTCTACCGACATACGTCCCTTCATATTCTTCCGGTTGCTGCAAGGCTTGACGGGCGCGGGTGGACTGGTCATCTCCAAGGCGATATTAGCCGACCGCTTCACGGCTGCCGAGCTGGCGCGGTACTTCGCGTTGCTGGCCGCCGTGCAGGGAGCGGCCCCTATTGCGGCACCGCTGCTTGGCGGAATGGCTTTCAGCCTTACCTCATGGCAGGGGACGTTTGCCGTATTGGGCATTTGGGGTGTGGCGCTCACGTGGATGTGCCGGCACTTGCAAGAGTCGCTCGGTAAAGAGGCGAGGCTGACTATGCCGGTGTGGAAATCGTTTGAGGCTTACTTGCCCGTGTTGCGCAACGCACGCTACATGACGACCAACTTGTTGCAGGGATTCGCGGGAGCGGCGTTGATGGCCTACATATCGGCTTCTCCCTTTATATTCCAGCAACACTTCGGGCTCACACCCTTGCAGTACAGTGGCTGCTTCGCGTGCAATGCGTTGGGATTGGTACTGGGCAGCGCGGTGGTGATGAAAATGGGGAACCTGCACCGTGCCATGACCATGGGCACTTTCGGACTGCTGGCGGCAGGCGTGTGCATGTCGGCGGCACTCTTGGCAGGGTGGCCTTTCCTGCTTTTCGAGGCGATGGTGTTCCTGCTGCTCTTCTGCGTGGGCGTGCTTACGCCCGTAACCATGACCTTGGCGGTGAATGCCGTGCACGAACATAAAGGGGTGGCATCGGCACTGCTTGGAGCCACGCCTTATATCTTGGGAGGGGTGGTGGCCCCGCTTACCGGCATAGGGAACATGGTGCATTCCTTGGTGACGATCATCTTGTTCACGGCCGTTGTCAGCACGTTGCTTTGGGGCTTCTCGCGTGGGGCGGGCAAGGATTGAAACGCCGTTGATACCAATCGACCCACAGTATGGCGACAACTGTCACCACCGTGCAGATGAGGGAGCCTTCAAAGCCGAAAGCGCCGCCGGTGAAGAGGTCGTTGCCGTGAAGACGTAGCGTAAAGAGCGAGGTGCCCAAGCCGGTGCCGCTCACTTCATAACCCAAAAGGGGGCCTTGCAGCCAGTTCCAGAAGAGGTGCAAGCCGATGGCATACCACAGGTTGCGGGTGTAGAGGTAGGCCACGCCAAGCAGGCATCCGGCAAGGAAGATGTTGAGCAAGGGCAAAAGGCCGATGTGGGGATTGAGCAAGTGCATGCAGGCGAAAAGGGCGGAACTGACAAGGAGCGCCGCATAGCGCGGAAGGCCCGCCTCGAGCATGCGACCCAGCAAGTAACCGCGCACGGCCACCTCTTCGGCGACGGCCACCAACAGCATCACCGGTAAAGAAAGAGACAAGGAAAAGACATCGGCATGCACGGCCGTTACCTTGACGGTGCCCGTGAGCAGGGCAACGGTAAAGCCTACAAGGTAGATGAGCAAGGCGGTGAAGGCTCCGCCAAGGAACTGGCCGGCACGTCCCTTCAACGAGAGCCCCAAGGCAAGGAATGGCTGCCCACCGTCATATTTCAGCAGCAACCAAGCGGGGATTATGGCTGCTATGAGCACCGCCAAGCGTTGCGACAGCTCGTAGAAGAGTACCCCATGCGCAAGCCTCTGCAACTTGGGCGTGAGCAACACAAGGGGCATGGTAAAGAGTGTGGCAAGCAGCAGCATGCCCAGCAGATAAAGGAGGATGCGGAGGGTTACATGTAGAAAGGTCTTCATGCGGGTATGGCTTCGTTGAGTGTTAATCGTTTGGCAAAAGTACCTATAATTCTTAAAATGCGGCCTCGGTTCGTGTGAAAAGGTGTACTTTTGTAGGCTTATTTTAGGCGGGAAACGCCCGATGAAAACTTTGGTGACTATGCGAATGAGACTCTTGTTCCTACTCTTGGGATTGCTGGCATGCGGTTGCATGGCGGCCCAGCACCCCGTAAGGCAAAGGACCACCCGCAAGGTGTATGTATCCAAGCCCGGAACGTTATCGGAGATGCTCACCCGTGCCGAGGCCGACCGGGTGACCACCCTTTACTTGCAGGGGAAGCTGAACGCGGTGGATTTCCAATGCTTGCGCGACAGCTTCAAGAACCTGACGGTGCTGGACATATCGACGGCGGCCATCAGTTCCTACGCGGGCAAGAACGGACCTTGCGATGACCGCTTCACCGTGTACCACGCCAACAGCATTCCCGCCTACGCCTTCTGCAAACGGGTGAACGACAGCACGTACGTGGGGAAGAGTTCATTGGTGCGGGTGATATTGTCCGACAAGACCAAGAACATCTGCGAGGGAGCTTTCAAGGGGTGTACCGGCTTGCGTATATGCCAGATAAGGCGCAAGATGCCGCCCCGTCTCCTTGGCGACGCGCTGGCCGACAGCATCAGTGCCGTCTTCGTGCCCGAAGGGTGCGTGGACGCTTACCGGCAGGGCAAGCAGTGGGACCGCTTCGCCTTCATCGAGGGGGAACCGGTGGGTGCCATGTTGCATGTAGGCCCCAAGAGCAGCTTGGCCAGCGAGCTGATGCGCAAGGGCTTGAAGCCCGAAGAGGTGAACTTCCTCTCAGTGGAGGGCAAGTTGGACGAGGCCGACTTCGAGTTGATCAGAAACCAGATGCCCAAGTTGGTGACGGTGGACTTGTCGCGCTCCACGGCGGCCGTGATACCCGACTACACCTTCAGCCATAAGCGTGACCTGTTGAAAGTGGTGCTGCCCGAGAAGCTGCGTGCCATAGGCCAACGCGCGTTCAGCGGTTGCAGCCGTTTGGGAGGCACGTTGCAGCTGCCCCCGTCGGTCACCACCATTGAATACGGCGCCTTCATGGACTGTGCCAACTTGAGCCGCGTGTTG
>JAJPYP010000233.1 GCA_021204885.1 Prevotellaceae bacterium | reverse complement strand
TGCACGAAGGCGTCGGTGCGGCCTCCGGGCGGGATGGTGGCGGCATAGTTGGTCAACATGGGGAACTTGCGGCCCAACGTTACTTTATAGACCTTGCGCAAGGCACGCACGAAAGCGTCGAACTGACCGTCGCCGCCCGAGGTCTCTTCATACTCCTTGTCGTTGATCTCTATCTTCAAGGTGGCCACCGGCTTCAAGCCGTGTGCCAAGGTGACGATATAACTCTTCAGGCGCACCCGGTTGCTGACCACATCGTGCTTCAAGACATCGGAGATGATGTAGGGCAAGTCTTCTTGGGTGACCAGCTCTTTCTTGTCGCCCAACTCGATGATGCGCTCGGTAACCTTGCCCATGGACTCTTCGTCTAACTCTAATCCTAAGTCTTCCAAGTTCTTGCGTATGCTGGCCTTGCCGCTGTTCTTGCCCAAGGCATACTCGCGCTTGCGCCCGAAACGCTCGGGCAAGAGGTCGTTGCAATAGAGGTTCTGCTTGTTGTCGCCGTCGGCATGGACACCCGCCACTTGGGTGAAGACATTCTCGCCCACAATGGGTTTGTTGGCGGGAATGAGGATGCCCGAATAGGACTCCACCACGCGACTCACGTCGTTCAAACGGCTCTCGTCAATGCCCGTACGGGCGCTGAAATGGTCTTTCAGGATGGCCTGAACGCTGGCAAGCGGAGCATTGCCCGCCCGTTCCCCCAGTCCGTTGATGGTGGTGTGCAAACCACGGCAACCGCTCAGCACGGCAGCCAGCACGTTGCTCACGGCCAAGTCGTAGTCGTTGTGGGCATGGAAGTCGAAGTGGACGTCGGGATAGCGCTTGAGCATCTTGCGCATGAACTCTATGACTTGCAAGGGGTTGAGCACGCCCAACGTGTCGGGCAGCATGAAACGGTGGATGCCCGTATGCGCCAAAGCGTCCATGAGCCGGTACACATAGTCGGGAGACTCCTTCATGCCGTTGCTCCAATCCTCCAAGTAAACGTTCACGTCCATTCCACGCGAAAGGGCGTAATCCACCACAGCCCTAATTTCCTTGAAATGTTCCTCGGGTGTCTTCTTCAACTGGAAGGTCAAGTGTTTCAAGGAGCCTTTGCACAGCAGGTTGATGACGCGGCAACCGGCATCGTATATCCAGTCTACCGAGCGGTTTCCGTCTACGAAGCCAAGCACCTCCACGCGGGGCAACAAGCCTCGTCGGGCAGCCCACGCGCAAATCATCTTCACGGCATCCATTTCACCGTCGGACACACGGGCGGAAGCCACTTCTACCCTGTCTACCTTCAAATCTTCGAGCAGCAGACGGGCGATCATCAGCTTCTCGTGGGGGACGAAAGAGACGCCGCTTGTCTGTTCACCATCGCGGAGCGTGGTGTCCATTATTTCAATCTTGGGATGTTTCATAAACTCTTTCTCAACAGTGCGCGGCTTCCCATGCCTCGATCTTCTCCTTGCTCTGTACAAGGAAATCGATGTCGTCCAGGCCGTTCATCAAGCAGTGTTTCTTGTAGGCGTTGATTTCGAAAGACTCGCTGCGTCCCGTGGCCTTGTCGGTGACCCTCTGACGGGGCAAATCGACCTCTACCTGCATCTTGGGGTCGGCGGCGATGGAGGCGAAGAGTTCTTGTAAGAACGGCTCGCTCACCACTACGGGAAGCACGAAATTGTTCAACTCGTTGTTCTTGTGGATGTCGGCGAAGAAGCTCGAGATGACTACCCGGAAGCCGTAACCGGCAATGGCCCATGCGGCATGTTCACGGCTGGAACCCGAACCGAAGTTCTTTCCGGCTACCAATATCTCACCGCTGTAGAGGGGGTTGTTCAACACGAAGTCGGGATTGGGCTTTCCATCGGGCTGATACCGCCAATCGCGGAAAAGGTTCTCACCGAAGAATGCCTCCGAACGGGTGGTGGCTTTCAAGAAGCGGGCCGGGATAATCTGGTCTGTATCCACATTCTCCAAGGGGAGGGGAACACAGGTACTGGTCAATATATTGAATTTCTGTTTCATTGTCGTTGTTGTTTTTTTGATGTTAAAGTAACGGTACATGCCCTCTTGTCAGGGAAGCAACGTGCGCGGGTCGGTTATCACGCCGGTAACGGCGGCGGCGGCGGCTACCAGCGGACTGGCAAGCAACGTGCGCGAGCCGGGTCCTTGACGGCCTTCGAAATTACGGTTGCTGGTGGAGACTGCGTATTTGCCGGCGGGTATCTTGTCGTCGTTCATAGCTAAACAAGCGGAACAACCGGGTTGACGGATGGCAAAGCCTGCCTCTTGCAACAGGCGGTCCAACCCCTCTTCACGGATTTGCGCTTCCACTTTCCAAGAACCGGGTACTAACCATGCCACGATGCCGTCGGCCTTCTTGCGGCCTTTGACAATGGAGGCAAAAGCACGGAAATCCTCGATACGCCCGTTGGTGCAGGCACCCAAGAATACATAGTCAATCTTCTTGCCTATCAATCGCTCGCCCGGATAGAAGCCCATGTAGTCCAACGATTTCCGGAAAGAGGCCCCGGCGGCTTCTCCCATGCCTTCGGTTGTGGGGATGGCATGGGTAATGCCCATGCCCATGCCCGGATTGGTGCCGTAGGTAATCATCGGTTCTATGTCGGCAGCATCGTAATGAATCTCCTTGTCGAACACCGCATCCTCCTCGCTGTACAAGGTGCGCCAATAGGCCAACGCTTTCTCCCATGCTTCTCCTTTAGGCGCGTACTCCCTGCCTTTGATGTAGGCGAAGGTGGTCTCGTCGGGGGCCACCATGCCACCGCGGGCACCCATCTCGATGGAGAGGTTGCAAAGCGTGAGCCGTCCTTCCATAGTCAAGGAACGCACGGCTTCACCGGCATACTCCACAAAGTAGCCCGTGGCTCCGCTGGTGGTCATGCGCGACATCATGTAAAGGGCGACATCCTTGGCGGTGACACCCTTGCCCAACTTACCGTCGATGGTGATGCGCATGGTCTTGGGGCGCGTCTGGAGGATACATTGCGAAGCCAATACCATCTCCACCTCACTGGTACCGATACCGAACGCCACCGCCCCCATGGCTCCGTGCGTGGAGGTATGGGAATCACCGCAGACAATGGTCATACCCGGCAAGGTCAACCCTTGCTCCGGTCCAACCACGTGGATGATGCCGTTCCGCTTGTCCATCATGCCGAAATAGTTCAATCCGAAATACTCGGCGTTCTTGGCAAGCGTGTCGACCTGCGTCTTGGATACGGGGTCTTCTATGG
>JAJPYP010000103.1 GCA_021204885.1 Prevotellaceae bacterium | reverse complement strand
TGGTAAAGCCAGCCAAGCAACTCGGTGGTTGTGTAATCTTCGTCAGCGATAAACTTTGTATGGTTGAGCATGTCCAAGAAACCCTCCCTGTGGAGCACATCGCGTGGCAAAAGCAACTCGGTATAATCGGTAAGCAAGCCGAAGCAACGGCTGATGATGGGCGTGTGGTGGCAGAAGGCGATAACCAACAGCGCGAACTGTTCGTAGGTCTTGGTGGCATCGCCAATGACTGCCAAGAGCCGCATGCGCTCCTCCACGTCCATTGCAGGGTAACGGCCTTGTCGTGCCTCGCTCACGATGTGGGGTACACGGATGTCGGGATTGTCGAACGAGAGCACGGGCTGAATGAAACCGTTCTTTTGCAAGATGCGTATGGCCATGAAGCGGTTGAACCACGTATAGGCAGCCTCTTCCAAGACACCTTGCACCCCATGCGTTTGGATGGCACGGTAGAGCGCCCACCATTGGTGGTAAAACGACTCTTCGTAACAGGCATTGTTGTAAAGGGTGCCGCCACGCACCAACCGGGGTTGTGAGACGGTTTTCCCATCCTCATCGAAACCAAGCTCGCGAAGCTTGTTACTCACGCCCTCCTTTAACTTGATGCGGGCTTGTGTGGCAAACCGCTTGAGTGCACTTGTATCCATACTACTTCACCATTATATCTTCATTTTCCTCGCGCGAAGCTACTTTCTCCATCAACTGTACTTTCAATTGCGCAAGATAAGCATCTACAGCGGCCTCGCTGTTGAGCGGCATGTTGGAGCCGGTGCGAAGCGTAATCATACGCACACTTCGGTGCGGAGGCTCTTTCCCTTCTTTGTCTTTTCTTTCAACTACGGGGCGACGACTCATCATCTCCGTTACTTGGGCGGCACGGTAATCGGTGGTGTCGAGCGCTCTTTGCAGCACAAAGAGATTGTTTGAGGCTGTTTTCTGTGTAAGGACATTGGCCTCATTGATGGTGTATTGCACCTGCTGCTCTTGGGCAAACCGGCGCAATCCTTCAAACACTTCGGCATAACGTGTCCTTATTTCCCCACGCATCTCTTGCCGCAACCGGTCGAGCTCCTTACTTACCGCACTCTTGGCTTGCGCATATTTACGCATGCCCGGCATGGGCCAGGCATCGTCGAGGACAGGCATCAACGCCTCGACCATGCTTTTATCGGGAAGGAATTGAAAATTGTATTCATTCTCTTTGGCAAACTGACGTATCTCCTTGTAGGCCGGAAGCATGTCGTCGATAAACTGGCGTATGGCCTTCCCTTTGTCGAAGAGTTCTTTGGCTGTAGCTTCATCGGCAATCACCCTTTCAAAGAAGCGCAGGTGGTCGCGTTCCTCCTTCCACTTTTTAAGCAACTCGATTTGCCCGTCGAGCGCGTCATAGAGTGGAAGCCCGGAGAGTTCCCTCTTCATAGACTCCAATGAATGAATGGTGGAGTCTATCGAAACATGATGTTCTCCGTCGCGTGTCTCCCGGCACAGGCGGAACAGCTCGCCGCTATCGTAAGATACGGCCACTTGCCGGGTATTGAAGATATTGCGCCACACACGGACAAAGCGGTTAATCAGTTCTCGGGAGATAACCGTAGCCGGGGTGACAGTAAACAGCTGGCTGCGTGCAAGGAGGTTTTGCGCAATCGTGGCGTTTTCTACCGTGGGGTCGTTGTTGTAGGTAAAAGCACGCTTCTGACGGCGGCGCAACTCATTCAGGAAATAGGCCGTGGCCACATTCGACCAGCCGTAAGGACGGTCGGCAAAGTTACGGAACACCTCGCTGACATACACCGTGCCTATTTGCTGGCCGATGTACTGTTCTACCAAGCCCTCGGCCGGTGTCATGGGATTAAGCTCACCATAATCGCCCGGCTGTACAGGACGCAGGATGGCCTGTTGCAACTCTTGTGGCGTGGTGGGGATGGAACTGCCCACGGCAAGCTTGGCATATTCGTACAGGTTGCCCAAATGAACTTCCAATGCTTGGTGATACCGTGATGCCCCTTGGCCGCTTACCGTAATATCTGTGTTGCCCGATTTTATGGCACAACGGTTCAGTATGGCATTAAACTGGGGCACAATGCTGCTTGTGTAAAGTTGCTTCACACGGTCGTTGATGCTGCTGACGGTGCGTGCGCGTATAGCCGAGTTTGACGGCCGGGACACGAACTGCTGTACTTGGCAATAGTAGTAAAAATCGTTCAACAACTCCCGCTCATTCGCCAATTCGGCCCAAATGTTGAACGTGAGCTTCTTGGGGTCTATGGCACTGCCGAACAAGCCGCCCGCTGCAGGACCTGCGAAAGCGAACTCTACAAGGATGTCCGGGTTATTGGCCAACGAGTTGCGTCCATAGATGGTCCAGCCAATGGAAAAATCGCGCGAACAGTAACGCTCACGGTTGCTGGTGGCCCTGAAGTGAGAGGCGAATATCTCGCGGTAACGCTCGGCCATCATGGCGTTGTCTACCTGTATGGCGACTATTTCCCGTTCTGCTTCTATCTCGTCGGCCGATTGAAAACAATACAGGCTCTCGCCTGTCTCGGCATCCTTCTCGATGCGGATGATGCGCTGACCGCGAAGGAAAGCCAACGTGCGCTCAACGGCTGTAACTAACGTTTGCCTGTTCGCGTCGACATCTTCCATGAGCAAGGTGACGATGTTGTCGAGTGTGGCGGGGAAAAGCAACTTGTCGCTCTCCCTTAAGTTACACAGCATGAAGAGCACGTTCACCACACGGCGGGCGAAAGTCTTGTCTCCTTTATATTCGTCTATCATCTCCTCGGCATTGGCAATGGCACGCTGGCCGGTGTTTCTCAACGAGCCGGCAAACATGGAGTTATAGAAGCGGTCGAAAGCGATGAATTTTCCCACTTCCTCGTTCATGTCGCTTTGTGCCGTGCTGTGGGTAATCTTGATGACCGAACGCTCGTTGCCCCGCGACTGAACGTCAATGTAACCCAAAGCGCCGAATGAGTCGAGCACTAACATCATCAGGCGGAACTGGTAGGGAACGAAGGGATAGTAGTTGATGAAATCGGCCTCGTCTTTATAAGCGTTGAACGAGAGGGGCAGTTTGAACTGGTTGTCTATGGCAAGATGCTTCTTTTCGTAGAGGTCGTGCAACACCACCTGCCCCGCTTCGTTCTTGTCGAGCAACCGCTTCTGGGTAATATACTCCGTTTGGGTACCTCGCAAAGAGACACGCACCTCGAAGCGTCCCGTAATACGCCAGTACTATTCGCTTGTGTCGAGTT
>JAJPYP010000059.1 GCA_021204885.1 Prevotellaceae bacterium | reverse complement strand
GAACATGATGTAATAGAGCCCCACCTTGCCGAAGAGCTCGAAGCTGCTGTCGCGCTCCAAGATGTTCAGGCCGTGCTCGCCCACGAGCAAGCCCGCCAATATCATGCCGATGATATGGGGGATGCGCAGCTTGTTCAACACGATGGGGGCGAACAAGATGATGAGCAGTACAAGGAGGAATATCCATGTAGGGTCGGTAATGGGGAGTTTGAAGCCGTCGAGCCAGTTCATTGTAAGGGCAAGTTTACATTTCAGCACTGCAAAATAACGAAAAAGTTTTCATTCCATGGGGCGTTTTATAGCTATTTGTTCTAATTTTGCAGCCGATTATGACTTTTATAAACCCTTTAATAAAACAGCGTAAAATGAAAGTAGCGATTGTAGGAGCAAGCGGAGCCGTGGGACAGGAGTTCCTCAGCGTGCTCGACGAGCGGAGTTTCCCGTTGGATGAATTGGTCTTGTTCGGTTCCACACGCAGTGCCGGCCGGCGGTATGCCTTCCGTGGCAAGGAAATAGAGGTGAAGTTGTTGCAGCAGAACGATGACTTTAAAGGGATAGACCTTGCCTTTACCTCGGCCGGTGCAGGCACTTCCAAGACGTTTGCCGAAACGATTACGAAATACGGCACCGTGATGATAGACAACTCCAGCGCCTTCCGCATGGATGCCGACGTGCCCTTGGTGGTGCCCGAAGTGAATGCGGCCGACGCGGTGCAGTGTCCGCGCGGCATCATCGCCAACCCCAACTGTACCACCATACAGATGGTGGTGGCCTTGAAAGCCATCGAAGGCCTCTCGCACATCAAGCGCGTGCATGTGTCTACCTACCAAGCCGCCAGCGGAGCGGGTGCGGCGGCCATGGCCGAGCTGTACGAGCAATACCGCCAAGTATTGGCCGGCGAGCCTGTCACGGTGGAGAAGTTCGCCTACCAGCTGGCTTTCAACCTCATTCCCCAGATAGACGTGTTTACCGACAACGGCTACACCAAGGAGGAGATGAAGATGTACAACGAGACGCGCAAGATCATGCACTCCGACGTGGAGGTGAGCGCTACATGTGTGCGTGTGCCGGCCTTGCGTTCGCACTCGGAGAGTATATGGGCCGAGACCGAGCGCCCCGTATCCGTGCAGGAGGCACGCGAGGCCTTCGCCCATGCCCAAGGGGTGGTCTTGATGGACGACCCGGAGAATAAAGTGTATCCCATGCCGCTCTTCTTGGCAGGCAAGGACCCGGTCTATGTGGGACGTATCCGTCAAGACTTGAGCAACAAGAACGGCCTTGCTTTCTGGATTGTGGGCGACCAGATACGCAAGGGAGCCGCGCTGAACGCTGTGCAGATTGCCGAGTATCTCATTAAAGAGGATTGGTTCAAGAAATAAAGGATAAACCTCCAAGAAGCGTTCAGCCCGATTCACGCAAACGCTTCGTTGCTTATAGGGAAGCGCTTCTGTCCCTCCACGGAAGCGCTTCCCTCTTTTTATGCAAGCGCTTCCATGCACTCTACGGAAGCGCTTCGATAGTATCTACGGAAGCGCTTCGATAGCACCTACGGAAGCGCTTCGATAGCATCTACGGAAGCGCTTCGGTAGAGTGAGTGGAATGTGTTCGTCGCAACTGGCGTTCCCAATCGTTACAACCTCATCAATACATTCGTCAGGGTGAATTCAAGCGCTTCGATTCGGTGAATTCAAGCGCTTGAATTCGGGGAATCGAAGCGCTTCGATTCGACCTGTTCAAGCGCTTCGGCACACCCTGTTCAAGCGCTTCGGCACACCCTGTTCAAGCGCTTCGGCACACCCTGTTCAAGCGCTTCGGCAGAACCCTGCTTAGGCAAGCAGTTCCTTTACCTTGGCCGAGATGGCACGGCCTTCGGCAAGCCCGGCAAGTTTCTTGGTAGCCACGCCCATCACCTTGCCCATGTCTTTGGCCGAGGTGGCGCCTACTTCGGCGATGATGGCTTTCAAGGCGGCTTCGAGCTCTTCGGCACCCAGCTGCTTGGGCAGATAGTTCTCCATGACCCGCACTTGGGCCAGCTCGGCATCGGCCAAGTCGGCGCGGTTTTGTGCTTGGTAGATGGCGGCTGAGTCTTTTCCTTGCTTTACCAATTTCTGGATAAGCTTCAAGGCATCGGCATCGCTCAGGGTGTCGCCCGCTCCGGGTGCGGTCTTGGCTTCAAGGAATACCTTCTTGATGTTTCTCAATGTCTCTAAAGCCACTTTGTCGCGGGCTTTCATGGCGGTTTTAATGTCTTCGCTGACTTTTTCGAACAGGCTCATGGTTTGTCGTTTGTCGTTATCGGGTTAAAAGGTGATTATGTCGGGCGTTTCCGCTTCGGGCGTTTGTGCGGTGGTTTGTTCCATCTCGCGCGATTTGGCCTTGATGGCGTTCAGCGTGGTGTGGTCGCGCTGGTAGGTGGGGGTGTTCTCCACCATGGCGATGAGTTCGGGGTTGTCCAAGTCTTCGGGCGTGAACAGGTAGATGTAGCGACGGCGGCGACGGGCGGCGTGCGTGCCGGCCTCGGGACCGTAGTAACGCTCGCGGCGCTTGCGCTTGCGGTCTTCCTCTTCGGCCTGCTTCTCCAACTCCTCTTCGCTCTTGGCGGCGAGGCGTTTGTCCATCTCCTCGAGGTGTATGTCCTGTATGCCGAAGCCGGTGGCAAGGAGGGTTACTTTGATTTGGTCGCCCAAGCTCTCGTCTTTCTCCACGCCGTGCTTGGTCTCTATGTCGCGGCTGCTGAAGCGGCTCATGAAGTCTTTTATCTCGTCCATCTCGCCCATCATCATGTCGCTTTGCTGGCTGTAGGAGATACAGAAGAGCACCTTCTTGGCGTTGAACACGTCGTTGTTGTTCAGCAGGGGCGAGGTCTGCGCGTTCTGTATGGCCTTGCTCACGCGCCCTTCACCGGTGCCGTAACCGGTGCCCATGATGGCCACTCCGCCATCCTTGAGCACGGTGTGCACGTCGTTGAAGTCGAGGTTGATGCGGCCGTGCATGGTGATGATGTCGGCAATGCTCTTGGCGGCTACCAAGGCCACGTCGTCGGCACGGTCGTAGGCATCTTCGAAGCGCATGTTGCCGTATATCTCGCTCAGCTTGTCGTTCTTCACCACGATAAGTGCGTCTACATACTTGCTCATGGCTTCCACGCCGTCCAAGGCTTGGTCTATCTTCTTGTCGCCCTCCCACTCGTAGGGAATGGTGACGATGCCCACCGTGAGGATGTCCATCTCTTTGGCTACTTTGGCTATGATGGGGGCCGAACCGGTGC
>JAJPYP010000102.1 GCA_021204885.1 Prevotellaceae bacterium | reverse complement strand
GACTGCTCGAATTCAACAAACTCCCCATAAACACATTGGTGGGCGCCGACTGGAAGACCTTCAATGAAGTACTCAAAGGCCGCCAAATAGACCCCGCCTACAAAGGCAAGTACCGCCTCACCAAAGCAGTGTGCCGATTGCTCTCCACACTCACGCCCATACAGGAACGGCGTTACCGCAAGCGCTTGGCCGACAAGCCCATGGAACACGACCCCGTGTTCATCCTTGGGCATTGGCGCAGCGGCACCACCTTCGTGCACAACGTCTTCTCGTGCGACAAGCACTTCGGTTACAACACCACCTACCAGACGGTCTTTCCCCATCTTATCATGTGGGGGCAGCCCTTCTTCAAGAAGAACATGAGTTGGCTCATGCCCGACAAGCGCCCCACCGACAACATGGAGTTAGCCGTAGACCTGCCCCAAGAAGAGGAGTTCGCCTTGACCAACATGATGCCCTATACCTATTACAACTTCTGGTTCCTGCCCAAACACCAGCAGGAGTATGCCGAGAAGTACTTGCTCTTCAACGACATCAGCCCCGAAGAGTTGAAGCTGTTTGAAGAGACCTTCGTGAAGCTCATCAAGATCTCCCTTTGGAACACGCACGGCACCCAGTTCCTCAGCAAGAACCCGCCCCACACGGGCCGCGTGAAGGAGTTGGTCAAGATGTTCCCCAACGCCAAGTTCATCTACCTGATGCGCAACCCCTACACCGTGTTCGAAAGCACGCGCAGCTTCTTCACCAACACCATTCAGCCGTTGAAGTTGCAAGACATCACCCCCGAAGAGTTGGAGAACAACATCCTCTCCATCTACGCCAAGCTCTACCACAAATACGAAGCCGACAAGACCTGCATTCCCAAGGGAAACCTGATAGAGGTGAAGTTCGAGGACTTCGAGGCCGACGCCATGGCCATGACCCGTCACATCTACGATACCTTGGACATACCCGGCTTTGCCCAGGCACAAGCGGCCATCGAAGCCTACGTGGGCGAGAAGAAAGGGTACAAGAAGAACAAGTACAAGTACAACGACCGCACGGTGCGGCTCGTGGAAAAGAACTGGAAATTCGCGTTGGAACAATGGAACTACAAACTTTGAAAAGCAGCAACGGCAAGATGAAATGCAACATACACAGGGCAGCATGGTCCATGCTGTTACTGATGGTGGCCGGTCTGTGCCACATGCAGGCGCAAGAGACCGTCGTTCCCATTCTCTACGGCGACATGGACCAATGGATTGACCGTCAAATCAAGGAGTCGGGCATCATAGGCGGCGCCACGAAGCATGTATGGGCCATCGGTCCTGCCGACACCATCAAGGAGAACAAAGCTTATCGCAACATGGGCGGCTCCCCGTGGGCCTCGTCCAATGTCATGGCCCATGTAGCAGGCATCACCAAGACCAACACTTCCGTCTTTCCCGAACAGCGCGACGGCGGTTACTGCGTGCGCATGGATACACGCATGGAGAGCGTGAAGGTCATGGGACTTGTCAACATCACCGTATTGGCCGCCGGCTCCATCTACTTGGGCGAGACACTCGAGCCCATTACCAGCACCAAGAACCCGCAGAAGAACATCAATTCAGGCGTCAAGTTCACCAAAAAGCCCAAGGCCATCCGCTTCGACTACAAAGTGAAGATGTCCGACCGCGAGAAGCGCATCCGCGCCACCGGCTTCAGCAAGATAACCGAAGTGGAAGGGAAAGACCTGCCCGCCGCCATCCTGCTGTTGCAGAAACGTTGGGAAGACAGCAAAGGCAGCATCCACTGCAAGCGCGTGGGCACCATGGTGGTGCGTTACTACGACACCACCGACGAGTGGCAGAACGACGCCACCTACCCCATCCTCTACGGCGACATCACCGGCTTGCCCGAATACAAGGACTACATGATGAAGCTGCAAGTGGAAGAGCGGTATGCCGTGAACAGCAAGGGCGAGTGCGTTCCCATCTATGAAGAGGCGTGGGGAGACGACGACGACGTGCCCACCCACATGGTACTGCAATTCACCTCCAGCCACGGCGGTGCCTACGTAGGCTCGCCGGGCAACTCCTTTTGGGTGGATAACGTGAGGCTTGTCTATTGACAAGCTCGACAAAAAACCGTACCTTTGCTCCCCGTATGAGTAGGATAATGGCCATTGATTATGGGAAGAAGCGCACGGGCATTGCCGTGACCGACCCGTTGCAGCTCATTGCCGGCGGGCTTGCCACCGTGCCCACGCCCACACTCATGGCCTTTATTGCCGATTATGTGGCCAAAGAGCAAGTGGAGCGCATCCTTGTGGGTGAGCCCAAGCAGATGAACAACGAGCCTTCGGAGAACCAGCGGCGCATCACCCCCTTTGTGAACACCTTGCGCAAACGCTTCCCCCATCTGCCCGTAGAGTATGTAGACGAGCGCTTCACCTCCGTGTTGGCACACCGCACCATGCTCGAGGCGGGCTTGAAGAAGAAAGCGCGGCAGGACAAGGCCTTGGTAGACGAGATAAGCGCCACCATCATCCTGCAAACCTACTTGGAGAGCAGACATCAACCTACAAACGACAAACCGATATGACACTACCCATTTACATCTACGGACAGCCCGTGCTTCGGAAGATAGCCGAGGACATCGCGCCCGACTATCCCAACCTGAAAGAGCTTATCGCCAACATGTTTGAAACGATGGACAAAGCCGACGGCGTGGGATTGGCCGCACCGCAAATAGGCCTGCCCATCCGCGTGGTGGTCATCAACCTCGACCCGCTTTCCGACGAATACCCCGAATACAAAGACTTCCGCAAGGCCTATATCAACCCCCACATCCTTGAAATATCAGGCGAAGAGGAGGACATGGAAGAGGGCTGCCTGAGCCTGCCCGGCATACACGAGACGGTGAAGCGCCAAGGCACCATCCACGT
This sequence comes from Prevotellaceae bacterium, assembly GCA_021204885.1. Next base: position 382 of record JAJPYP010000102.1, on the reverse strand, counting down.
GCGGTACATGGACGAGGCGTTGGTGCAGCACGATGAAATCGTGGAGGGCTACTTGGCCCGCGTCATGCAGCATGAGTTCGACCACTTGGAGGGCCGCATGTTCATCGACCACATCTCTCCCCTGCGCAAGCAGATGATCAAAGGCAAGCTGAACGCCTTGCTCAAGGGGAAAGCACACTGCAACTACAAGGTAAAGACAGTAAGGTAAACGGCGGCGGCAACCCTTGAAAAAAGAAAAAAATATTTGGTTACAGTTATTGCAGATACCGAATTAATGGTTACCTTTGCAACCGCAATCAAGAGAGAGGGCAGTCAAAGCGACATTCCGGTGTGTTAGTTCAGCTGGTTAGAATACATGCCTGTCACGCATGGGGTCACGGGT
>JAJPYP010000148.1 GCA_021204885.1 Prevotellaceae bacterium | reverse complement strand
TAAATTATGATTTGTTGTTATGCCTAAGAGAAAACGCAATGGTATTGAGACGTGATATTTTGTTCTGTCCTTATCTAATTCCATATTCCAATTCAAATGTCTATCTTTGCATGCAGTAAAATATTTGCCACCATGAAAAAGAAAGCTGGACAAAGCTCGGAGTTGGAAGCTCTTAAAGAAGAGAATAGGCGATTGAAGAAGGCGCTTGAATTGGAGATGATGCGCACGCATGCATACAGGTTGGTGATTGAGATAACGGAGAGGGAAGAGGGGATTTCTATCTTGAATAGGGATGGGGATGGTAAGGCTTCGGATAAAGGGTAAGGTGGTGTATGTGCTCGTAAAGCATTGAAAATGAGTGGGTGTCATCTCTATAGAGATGAAGGGGTCATCAATGTAGAGATGAGGTCGAGTCAAAAAGCTTTCGTTGGGGTATAAGAAAAGCTTTTGTTAGGGTATAAGAAAAGCTTTCGTTAGGGAGTAAGAAAAGCTTTTGTGATCCAATCCGGTTGTTGTAAATATAAATAAACAGTGGATTGTGGCTGTTTCCCGCCATGGATTTGCGGAGGTTTTCTTATTCCGGTGTTTTTTGCACCTAAAATAATAGGCTTTCATACAAGCGATTTCCATGTCTGTTTTTCATCGGTTTTATGCATCGCGTCCTACAATCCGTGGCAAAACGGGCTCTTCATTCAATTACGTAAATGGCTTGAAACGAAACCGTTACATTTTACGGCTTTTCAGCGTGCCACGAAAAACATGCGTTTTGCAAACTTTTGGGGAAGTGTCAACTAAAATAGGGGGGGTATTATACCCCCCCCTAATTATTGTTGTCGCGTACGCGAAAGTTTAGAAAAACGGGGTCATTTCGTGGCAGGCTTCAAACACGCTTTTTCAAGCGTCGTCTTTTATTACCATTATTACCATCGTTCGGCTTTATCGGGAGTGGTCCGTATCCCGAGCCTTAGTTTATCCCGAACTCGCGTATATAAGGGCCTACGCTATCGCAAGTATGCGGTCTGTGCTTGTAGAAGTGTATGGTCTGTGCTTGTGCTACGGTAACCCTACGGTTCCACATGCATATACCCTTTGCTTCTACAAGCAAGCACCCTTTGCTTGTACAAGCACGGAATGCATGCAAAATCGCTGGTCTATTTTTAAGATAATATGGGAAGTCTATCCTTTTTTGTAAAGTTTTCTAATGGTGTTGCCCGTGACAATGATTTCGTGTCACGTGGCAAGCTCTCTTAAACGGCTTGGTATGAATGGGTTGCGAAGATTGTGGAAAAGATGCCGTGACGGGTGTGACACCGGTGACACTGAATCTGCTATAGTTTATATAACTTGTCGTAATAATAGGGGTACCCTTATAAGGGGTACTTAATTAATACGACAATTACGTGGGGATTATACAAAACGGTGTCACCGGTGTCACACTGCCGATGGCGGGATGTCGGGCTGTCGTGTATTATTACCTTGTAGCGGGTATCTCGCAGGGGAAGGATTTGGAAATGCCCGTTTTTTGGCTTATATTTGTGCTGCCCATGGAGGGGAATAGGCTTTGCCAAAGAGCCTTCTTGGCAGGAAAATGGGCAGAAACATGGAAAAAGAGGGGGAGGGATGGATTTTATTTTATACTTTTGCATGCAAATGTTTAGTCGTCTGGTATGAGCGAGGAATTTGACAAGCCCGAAGAGGAGCAGGACAGGGTAGAAGAGCAGCCTGACACTGCCCGGGAGGAAGCGTCGGGTGAGGCCCATTCGGCCTATAACCCGGTCTATGTGACTGATGCCAACGTGCACCAGCTGAGCGGCATGTACCAGAACTGGTTCTTGGATTACGCCTCGTATGTGATTTTGGAACGGGCCGTGCCCCACATCATGGACGGCTTGAAGCCGGTGCAACGGCGCATTTTGCACTCCATGCGGCGCATGGAGGACGGCCGCTACAACAAGGTGGCCAACATCGTGGGGCATACCATGCAGTTTCACCCGCACGGCGATGCCAGCATAGGCGACGCATTGGTGCAGTTGGGGCAGAAGGAGTTGCTGGTTGATTGCCAAGGCAATTGGGGAAACATCTTGACGGGCGACAGCGCGGCGGCACCGCGGTATATCGAGGCACGCCTTTCGAAGTTTGCCTTGGAGGTGGTGTTCAACCCCAAGACCACGGAGTGGAAGCTCTCTTACGACGGACGCAACAAGGAGCCCGTGACGCTGCCCGTGAAGTTCCCCTTGCTGTTGGCACAAGGGGTGGAGGGCATTGCCGTGGGGCTTTCCTCGAAGATATTGCCCCATAATTTCAACGAACTGTGCGATGCGGCGGTAAGTTACCTGCACGGCAAGGAGTTCCGCCTTTACCCCGACTTCCAGACGGGGGGCTTGATAGACGTTTCCAAGTATAACGACGGGGAGCGGGGCGGCTCGGTGCGGGTACGTGCCAAGATAGACAAGATAGACAACCGCACGTTGGCCATACGTGCCATTCCTTACGGCAAGACGGTGGCATCGGTGTGCGACTCCATCGTAAAGGCCAACGACAAGGGGAAAATCAAGATACGCAAGGTGGAGGACTTGACATCGGGCAACGTGGAGATATTGGTACACTTGGCACCGGGCGTGTCGTCGGACAAGACCATCGACGCGCTCTATGCCTGTACCGAGTGCGAGGTGAGCGTGTCGCCCAACTGCTGCGTCATAGACGGCCGGAAACCCCATTTCCTCACGGTGAGCGACGTTCTGAGAAAGTCGGTAGACAACACGTTGGTGCTGTTGCAACGGGAATTGGAGATACGCAAGGGCGAAATCCAAGAGGAGTTGCACTTCGCCTCGTTGGAGCGGGTATTCATAGAGGAGCGCATCTACAAAGACCGCGAGTTCGAGCAGGCACGCACCGTGGATGCCGCTTGCGAGCATATTGACGACCGCCTGACACCCTATTATGTTACCTTCATCCGCGAGGTGACCAAAGAGGATATACTGAAACTGTTGGAGATACGCATGGCGCGTATCACGAAATACAACGCCGACAAGGCCGAGGAGCAGATGGCCCGCATGCGCGAGGAGATTGCCGAAATCGACCGCCACTTGGCCGACATCGTGGAGTACACCGTGTCGTGGTTCCACTCGTTGAAGAATCGTTATGGCAAGGCCTACCCGCGACGCACGGAACTACGCAGCTTCGACACCATCGACACCTCGAAGGTGGTGGAGGCCAACCAGAAGCTCTACGTGAACCGCCGCGAGGGCTTCATAGGCACGGGGCTGAAACGCGACGAGTTCGTGGCGGGCTGTTCCGACTTGGACGACGTGATTG
>JAJPYP010000008.1 GCA_021204885.1 Prevotellaceae bacterium | reverse complement strand
CGCACCGCCGAGGTAAAAGCCGCCACACACGCCGTGCCTAAGGCGTTGTTGGCACTCTGCAACATGATGCTCCCGATGGCCGTAATCGAGAACTGCAACCCCATGGGCACCCCGATGTAAAGCAACGTCCGGGCCAACTTCGACTGGAACCGCCGCTCCTTGGGCGTACTTCGCAAAATCTCGAACGAGCGGTGCATATAAAAGTAGCACAGCACCGCCGACAAGCCTTGAGAGAACACCGTAGCAATGGCCGCCCCAGCCACACCCCATCCCAACGTCAAGATGCAGAACAAGTCAAGCAAGATGTTCAGCACCGTAGAGAAAAGCAGGAACCAGAACGGCGTCTTGCTGTCGCCCAAAGCGCGGATAATACTCGAAAGCAAGTTATAGAAAAAGGTACAGGGAATACCGATGAAAATCACGAGCAGATAGATGTAAGCCCCTTGCAGAATGTTCTCCGGCGTACGCATCAGCCGCAAAATGTCCATGCAAAGCAAACCCGTAACCAAAGCTATCACCACCGACATCACCACCGTCAATTTCAAAGCCACCGCCACGTAGCTACGCATGGTGCCGTAGTCCCTCGCACCGAACTTCTGCGCCACCGGAATGGCGAAGCCGCCGCAACAGCCGTTACAAAAACCCAATATAAGGAAAATCACGGAAGAGCTGGCACCCACCGAAGCCAGCGAGTTTATTCCCAAGAACTTGCCCACAATCGCCGCGTCCACCAACGAATAAGTCTGCTGCAAGATATTGCCTAATAAGAGCGGCAGGGTAAACCTTACAATCAGCGGAAGCGCCGCGCCGCTTGTCATCTCTTTAGAACTTGCCATATACCTGAGAAACACCTTTTCAAAACGGCTGCAAAGGTACTGAAAAAAGCCGTTCCAACCTTTTAAAATACTTAATTATCTAAAACATCTTGCCCTAAAAACTTGCCATTCAAAAAGAGATTCAGGTACTTTGCAGCCGATAAGTGCCACGAATAACCATATACATTATATAATATGAATAAGACGTATCAAAAAATGATCGGGTTGGCCATGGCCGCCCTGCTCACAAGTTCCTATGGAATTTGCCAGAACCCCACCGACGAAACCGGCGCACCGACGGGTCCCATCCCCGGCGTAGGCCGCCCCATGCCTGAAATGTCCTGGAAGAAAGACGATGCCCGGCTGCAAGCCGTCTTGGACGAGACCGTACACAAGTTCATCCAGTGCACCTACACCGATGCCCAAACCGGGAAGACTATGGAGTACAACCTCTACATTCCCGAAAGCTATGATGACAAGACCGACTATCCGCTCATCCTCTTCATCGGCGATGCCAGCACCGCCCACCGCGAGGTCACCGTTCCCCTCACACAAGGTTATGGCGGCGTGATATGGGCCACGGCAGCCGAGCAAGCCAAACATCCCTGCTTCATCGTCGTACCCCAATACACCACCGTCACGGTGAACGACAAGTTCGAGACCAGCGATGAAGTGGAGATGACCATCCGTCTCATCGATTACATCTGCTCCCAGTACACCATCGACACGAAGCGCCTCTACACCACCGGCCAGTCCATGGGCGGCATGATGTCCATGTACTTCAACGTGGCCCATCCCAAGTACTTCGCCGCCTCGCTCTATGCCGGTTGCCAGTGGGACACCTCGAAGATGGCCGGTTTCGCTACAGACTCCTTTATCTATGCCGTTGCCGGCGGAGACGAGAGAGCCAGTCACGGCATGGCCCAGTTACGTCAAGTACTCGAAGCCGAAGGAAAGCAGATAAGCTCCGCCGAATGGAGCGCCAAGCTGCCCGAAGAAGAGCAGAAAGCCAACACCCTGAAACTCCTCTCCGAAGGCAACAACGTCAACTTCATCGTCCTGACGAAAGGCAGCGTCATGCCCGAAGGCAGCGGGAACCAACCCGGTGGCGAGCACATGCACTCCTTCGACTACATCTACAAGCTCGAAGCCGCACGCGACTGGATATTCCAGCAACGGTTAGAATAAGGATAGCCCTATAATTTACCGTTCGTTTTGATGAAAGATTAAACCGTACCCCATATAATCGGGGAACGCAGTATCACAACTTACAAGAAGGGCCCGGTCGGTAATGGCTTGCGCAATGATAAGCCTGTCCGCCGGGTCCCTGTGTTCTTTGACAAGTGGCAGTTCATCCAACGTATTGAGATGCTTCTCCGTGATGGGGACAATCTTGATGCCGCATTCCTTCACCATATCAACGATTGGCGGCCGCTTCCCTTTATCACGTTTAAAGATTTTCCCTATTTGCCGAAGATGAATTATCTCCTTCACACATTCCGTACACGTGTATAGAAGATTTGTAGGATCAGCAATCATTTCTGCCGTAACATTATCCATGCTATCCCCATCCTTGGTAAGTAAAAAAATCACAATGTTTGTGTCTAAATAAATCCTCATTGCATCACCGCATCCCAATCAACGACATCAAAATAAGGCTCTTTGTCCGACAACAGCCATTCTCCTGCCTTGCTTAGCTTCTTTGGCAAAGTAGCTCTTTTCTCCTCATACGTAAGCTCGCTCCACTTCTTCTTTTTCAGTTCGGCAATCTCCTCGGGCGTAAACACCCTTTTGTTTTCCTCTTTTGCATCCATAGTCATCAAATTTTATTCAATTCAACAATATCGTTAAGTTTATACGAAAGTAAATCTTTTTCCAACTATTATACGTGCAGTACGCTTCGTACTACACATACACACTACAAAAGTACGGAATTAAACCATATAAAGCAAGTTTATACGGCAATTTAATCGCGCCGAACCAAAACAAATTTCCCCAACGCATACACCCCGCCAATCGCCACCAACGTACTGTCACTCCCGAACACATCCCCCCGTTTGTTCCACCACATCGGCCTGTCCGCCACATTCTCTATGACAAGCGTAAACTCCCTGCCAGAAGAGGAAGAAGAGAGAGAAGCCCCGGTCATCTTCGGCGTGATAATCCGCACCCCCGCATCCGGATTCTTACTATAAAAGTCCACCAAAGAAGCATAGACCGTATCGCGCCGCGCGTCAAGGATGCTCACCTTGGCATACCCGCCATGAGGCCCCGACTCCCCCGTCGCCGCCGAAGCCTGATGCGGATAAGACCAGCGGTCGCCCATATAAACAGGTATCGTATCATTTCCCCGCTTCAACGGGAACACGAAAGTACTCTGCGAGTTCCAAGTCAGCGACCCCTCCGGGCAGAACAAACCCCGCTTCGTCCACGGCCCCTCGATAGCCGGCACACCGCGCCCATCACGACAAACGCCCAAAACAAATGCCTCATCATATAGAAATACTTATAAAA
>JAJPYP010000057.1 GCA_021204885.1 Prevotellaceae bacterium | reverse complement strand
GCAATACCTCTTTAACGGCTTGAAGGTATTCGGACTCGCCGGGATGTTTGGCCTCTAATGAGGACATGATTCGTTCGATATTCATAATACTATATGTATAAAGATAACTTTCTTTGTCGGTTGATACCCTTTATCGGCCCAAGTAATCAAAGTGTCACTTTGACCACTGCAAATATGCGTATTCTTTTCCTTCCAACCAAGAATTATCGCTTGTAAATTGCTTAAATAATAATAAAATGACAGAACACCCCATGCTCCTCACGTGCGTGGCCGCCCCTTTCGAGGCGCGTTGCCCGCTGTCGTCTCACTCCATGACAATCAGCAACCCCTTGCCTTGAGGCACCGTAATCGTGTCGCCCGGCTTCCAGGCTTGCTCGCTTTGGAACTCCTCGATGGCGGGCGCGTGCAACGTCACACTCGAGGGGTCCAATCCCAATGCTTCCCAGTCCACGGAGAGCGTCACATGGGCATCGGCATCCTCCCAAGTGGCTAACGATACCAACACCTTCTTGCCGCTTTCATGGCGGTAGATGGTGGCCAGCGTCTTGTCGCTGCCCGTCTTTACCGGGTTGTCGGCTACCCAATACCCTATCATCCGGCTGTGGGTCAGGCCGAACTCGTCCCAGCATTTCCACAGCGGGCGGTTGTCCACGCCCCAGCCGCTACGGCCGGTCATGCCATAGAGCATGCCACGCCATTTGTTGCCCCCTTCCCAAAGCATCTCGCCCATGAGTCCGTAGGGAATGCCCGATACCTCCACCATCCAGAACTCGGGCGGCATGTCGTAATCGAAATACTCGCCGAACCACAGGCGGTCCAAGTAGGGAAAGTGTTCCATGTAGAGGTTGGCGCTGTTGGCGAAGCCGTCGTGCAGGTTGAACTGGTTGGCCGAGTGCAGGTCGATGAGCGCCTCCGGGTTGTTGCCGTTCAGTATCTTGCGCAACCGCTTGATGGAGGTGCGGTCAAAGGCCAAGTCGTCTATGTAGATGCCGTCGATGCCCAAGTGCTTCATGAGCCAGTCAACCCCCTCCATATAGTAGTTGTGCCAGCGCGACACGCCCGTGTTCACCAACGTGGCGTCTTCCAACCCGGGCACGTACCAGCCCCCTATGTAGTCTTGGTCCAAATGCTCTTGCAGCCACGAGTAGCCGCCGCCGGGCCCTTGAGAGAATATCTCGTCGCCCAAGCTGCGCAAGGCGAAGAACTCGGCGCAACTGTTGGAGAGCTCGCGCACCGTGTTGTATATCTTCACCTTCATGCCGCGTGCATGCGCCGCGTCCACATACGACTTCATCTCCAAGGGACGCAGGAACGGATAGTTCAAGTAAGGGTTGATGCGTGTGGCATGGTGTATGTTGATGACGGTGGCCCCGTAGTCGGCGATGTCGTCCACGAACTCATAATTGTGGTAATAGCGGTCGTGCCATTGCTTGTCCGTATCGATGGTGCGGAAAGGCGTGAGAAGCAGGTTGAAGTGGTAATAAAGACGGTCTCCCTTCTTCACCTCGCGCCGTCCCGAATAGGCGTCGATAAGGGTGCCTTGCGCGTCACTGTCCAAGCGGATGCCCCCGTTCCCGTCGTTGCACCAAGAAGATGGCATGCGTAGCGGTTTGAGTTGGTAGAAGTTCGTGTTGAGCGGACGTTCATAGAGGTTGTCGTACAGGCGCAACTGCAAGCCCGCGTTCACGTCGCCCGCCCACAGGGCGTCTTGGTTCTTCTCCACGGCCCACTTCCAGTCCAAGGAAGCCGGGCAATAGCCCCCTTTCTCGCCCAAGCCCATCATGTATTTGGCCACACCGGGGGCCAATAGCGCGTGCAAGGCAATGTCGCTTATCGAGGCATCCTCGCGGGAGATGAGCATCACGTGGTACGTCACGTTCCCGTCCGCCTCCAATTCCCCTTCCAATTCCATCAAGAAGCGCTCGTTCTGGTTCGTGGCCCGCCAAGCCACGGCACCCCGCTTCTGCTTGGTAAAGGCGAAGTCCAAGTTCTCCCATGCCCCGCCGTCGGCCGCAAGCTCCATGGGAGCGGCCAACAGGGCACGCCCCTCGTTGCCTATCGAGGTCATCGTCTCATGGAAGTAGCTTGTGATGGAGGCAGGCAAGCCATTTGGGGCAAGCGCCATGTCGCGTCCCAAGATGGAGAGCGTGCGGTCTTTCAGCTTGATGGGTGTATAAGGCGTCACCACCTCGTCGTCGAAGCCGATGGTGGAATTGAGCCAACGCAAGCGCGACATGCGCCACGGCTCGTTGTCGCCATGGTCGGCAATCAGGTTATCGGATACCTCCAAGGTGATGTCCACCGTCTGGCTCGCGGCATCCTCGGCCCCTACCGTCACGGTGCCTTTGTAGGTGCCGGCCGCCGCCTGTTCAGGCACCGAAACGCCCATCCACAAGGCCTGCACCCTGTCCTTGGGCACCGAACAATCCTTCTCGAACACGGTGCCCGTCACGTCCGTTCCGCCCGTGTTGAAGCAGGTCATGGCAGCGGAGTATATCCTCTCGTCCGTGGCCGTGTTCACCAAGTCAGAGAAACTTACTTGCAGGTGCTTCGCCTCGCCGCGTGCGGCCCATACGCCGAGTTGGTAGGCATAATACTCCCCCTTGTCGGCACTGCCTTGGAAGGCGGCCGGCGCGGTTTGCGTGGTCCACCTGTAAGGGATGTCCGTGGTCATGCGGATGGGGTAACGGCGGTCTTCGGTGAAGAGCAGGAAGGGGTCGTCGGGACGCGCCTTCAACAGCGCCTCTTTCTCGGCTTGTGTGGCGATGAGCTCCATGGGATAGAAGCTGTTCTTCTCGTCGATGGCTTGGTACTGCACCACCCGCGCTGCCGGCAACGACGGGGCTTGCTTTCCGCCAAGCCTGTTCTTCTTCAACCAAGCCTCGGATGCGGTGGCTTCAAAGGGGGGATAGCTCACCTTCGGGTAGTTGCTGTGGTTGGAGACGTTGGGCAGGTAATAGATGTAATACTCGCCCGGCACGGTCTGCGGTTGGAAGGCTATCTCGCCCCGCTCGCGGGTCACGGTAAAGCGCGTCACGTTCTCGATGCGCCGGCCTGTGGCCGCATCCACCACGATGATGTTCTTGGCCAATGGATTAATGTCCCTGCGCCGCCACTCCATCGTGGCTATCACCGCGTCGGCCTTCTTGTCCACCGCCACGACCACGCGGTGGTTGCCCAACGAGTCGGCATCCCAACTGCCCGTTCCATACCATGCAGGGTCAGGTGTCTGCTGGGCGTAAGCCCCCGTGGTCAACGTCAGTAACGCCGCCAAAGCGGTCAAAAGTCTCTTCCTGTAAGTCATATCCGTAATATAAATAAGGTATATAT
>JAJPYP010000263.1 GCA_021204885.1 Prevotellaceae bacterium | reverse complement strand
GAGCCAATCCTTGGTCGTGGTACATGGCCAGCACACCGTCGAACCGGGTGAACCGGCCCGCGCCCATGAAGCCGTCGGCCGGATAGGGACCGTAGCACAGCACGCCTTTGGCGGCCATCTCGTTGATGGCGGGCGTGATGATCTCCTGCTCCTCCTTGCCAAGCAAGCCTTCATCGCCCGCATGGGGATTGAGCGAGAGCACGGCGATGCGCGGCGCACCGATGCCGAAGTCGCGCTTCAAGGACTCGTTGAAGATGGCGAGCTTCTCTTGGATGCGCTCTTTGGTGATGGCCTGCGCTATCCTGCTCACAGGCACGTGGCCCGTTACCAAAGCGATGCGGAAGTCGCCTTTCATCAATATCATGAGCGCCTTCTGGCCGTTTCCCAACTTCTCTTGCATGTATTCGGTATGACCGGGGAAGGAGAAGCCTTCGCCCTGTATGGTGTGCTTGTTGATGGGCGCTGTCACAATCACGTCGATGAGCCCCGACTTGTACTCCTCGACGGCACGCTCCAACGCGCCCAAGGCGGCTTTGCCCGACTCGGCATCGGCTTTGCCGAACTCCACCTTCACATCGTCGTCGTTGCAGTTCACCACGCTCAAGCGGTTGTGCGCCGCTTCCGAGGCAGAGCTTACGATGCTGAAGTTGGTCGCGAGGTTCAGCACCTTGCGGTGGTAGGCGGCCACTTTGGGCGAGCCGTACACAATGGGAATGCACAAATCCAACATGGCAGGGTCGGCGAAGGTCTTCAGTATCACCTCATACCCCACCCCGTTGATGTCTCCTTGGGTAATGCCCACTCTAATTCGCTTGTCTTCCATATACGTTACTTGCTAATATACTTACCTATGTTCAAATCAAAAAAAACACTTCGGAGGCCGCAGGCCGACCAAGCCTCCCCTATGAGGGGAGGTTTGGAGGGGTGGTCAAGAATTCCCCGAAGGGGCTGTGTCTTTTGACACAGTCCCATTCACAGGTATCTCCACACCCTCTTTTGTGCCGGGCAGCCGCAACGTGTAGAGCGATGCCTCCATCTGCCGCACGAGGTTGCGCTTCATCTTGTCGGGCGAGTAGATGAATACCTCGGCCACGATGATGCGCTGGTTGGCACGGTCAAGCCTGACGTGCGAAACGAACGGGCCGCCCATGAAGTCGCCCTCGATGCGCCACAGTCCACGCACCTCCAAGGTGTACTCCCCTTGTACGGTAATGGGACGCACGTCGGTGAGCAGCGAGTCGGTGGCCATGTACATGCCCTCACGCGCACCGGGTATGTTCACCTTCATCACCGAGTCGCGTTTGTGCACGAAGTAGGCTTGGGTGAAGGTCTCCTTGTCGGTATAAGGATAGGAGTAAATCACGAAGTTCTGGTCGGCGGTAGCCGCGTTGGTGCCTGCCCAGAAGAAGTCCTCGCCCACTTTATAAGAGTTCAGTTCGGCGGATACCCACACGTCGCAATCGAACATGCTCTTCACTTTGGTGGAGATGTAGTCGCTGTGCGCGTTCTCCAACATCTCGATGCGGCGGTTCATCTCGGCATGGGTGAAGAAGTCGATGATGACCTGCCGGTTCTCCTGCACGAAGTCGGCGAAAGAGGCCTCGTCGGGGGCCTGTATGGTCAAGATGGACTGGGGCGCGGCGTACACGTCCTTGGCATACTTGAACTTGGGCTGGGTGTACATGGACTCGTTGATGTCCACGATGATGATGTTGCGCAGCAGCTTCAACGTAGAGTCATAATAGGCGGGCGCGGTGTAGCTGATGCGGAACGAGCGTTCCGACTGGGGCAGTCCCGGCACGTCGGTATCGAGCACGTCGTAGAGCGCACGGCCTGCCGCGCGGTCCCATACACCCATGTCGACCACGACTAAGATCTCGTAGGCACGTCCGCTCGATGTGGGCGAGAAGACACCCTTCTTCCCCTTGCCGCCACAGGCTGAAAGGGCAAGGCAAAGGACGGCCAAACACATATAAAACAACCGGTTTCTCATATCTTGTCTGTTTTGATTCTCCACTTTATCCTACAAAACTACAAAGAAAGCCCCATATCCTGCCCTCATTCGCTAATAATTTATATTAAGAGAGGCTATTTTTATCCTAAAGCGCCCCTACCGTGTCCCCTCGCCCTCTTCTCTTGCCGTGGAGAGCATGCCGCAAGCGGCGAAAATGTCTTCCCCACGCGAGGCGCGTAGGGTGGTGAAGCATCCGTGTGCGGTAAGGTAGTCGCGAAAGCGCAACATCGCCTGTTCGTCGCTCCCCTCCAAGGCCACGCCCGGTATGCGGTGAAAGCGTATCAAGTTGACCCTGCACGGCAATCCCGAGAGCAGTTTCAAGAGCGCCTTGGCGTGCTGCGGGGAGTCGTTCACCCCCTTGAAGAGAATGTACTCGAACGATAGCCGGCGCTGCCGGCTGAAGTCGTAGCGGCGCAACAGCTCCACCACCTCGCGTATGGGATAGGCCCCTTGGGCAGGCATCAGTTCCCGTCGCTGAGCGGGCAACGCCGAGTGCAGGCTCACGGCCAAGTGGCAGTCGCACTCCTCGATGAAGCGGCGCAGCCCCCCGCGCAAACCCACCGTGGAGAGCGTCACGCGCTTGGGGCTCCAACCGTACCCCCAAGGGGCGGTAATCACCTGCAACGCCTTGAGCACTTCGTCAAGATTGTCCAAAGGCTCGCCCATGCCCATGACCACCACATTGGTCAGCGTCTCCCGCTCGGGCAGGGCGTGTATCTGGTTCAGAATTTCGGTGGCCGTGAGGTTGGCGCTGAAGCCTTGCTTGCCCGTCATGCAGAACTTACAGTTCATCTTGCAGCCCACTTGCGAGGAGAGGCAAAGCGTGGCCCTGTCGGCTTCGGGTATATAGACCGACTCCACGAAATGGGTGCCCGCCCGGTAAAGGTACTTCACCGTGCCGTCGGCGGAACGCAGGGCATCCACCGGTGCCGCAGCCCCTATTTCATAGCGTGCCTCGAGCAGCTGGCGGTGCTTCAACGAGAGGTTGGTCATGGCGGCGATGCTGTCCACCCGCTTGCCGTAAAGCCACGAGGCCACCTGCGCGGCGGCAAAGCGGGGCATGCCCAAGTCGTTGACCACGGCCTGCAATTCAGATAGGGTCAAGCCCAATAACGGTTGTTTCTGCATATATAGTCTACATTTCTTCCATTCTGAAGAACCGATTTTTCAGCATCCAAGGAATACTATCCTTATATTCTGTCGAAGCGCTTCAGCAGGTTTGTTCAAGCGCTTCGGCAGGGTCTGTTCAAGCGCTTCGGCAGGGTCTGTTCAAGCGCTTCGGCAGTACCTGTTCAAGCGCTTCGGCAGTACCTGTTC
>JAJPYP010000135.1 GCA_021204885.1 Prevotellaceae bacterium | reverse complement strand
AGGGTGCAGCGCGTTTCGGCGATGTGTATGTTCAGCAACACGTCGGGTTTGTTCAGGCGCACGCTGGGCCGCTTGCCCGTCTTTTCCCGGAAATAGTCGGCTATGGCGTCTTTTACCTTATAAGACACGAACTTGGAGTGGCGGAACTCTTCACTGAAAATCACCGCGTCCACGGCAAACGTCTTGTCCACATCGAGCAGTTCTTCCCAAGGGAAATCCTTTACCTGTGTATACACCTCGTCGGCATCACGGGCGGTAAAGTGCTTGATGGGTTTTAAAATGCGGACAGCCGTGCGCAGACAGAAATTCGCCTTGTAGAGCATCGCCTTGTCCCCGCTGAAGGAGACCATCCTACGGCCTATCTCCACGTTATTGGCTCCCAAAGCGGTCAGTTCTTGTGCCAAGACCTCTTCCAAACCTTGGAAAGTCTTGGCAATCAGTTCAGAGGATTGATCATTCATCGAATACTGTTTTTTTGAAGAAAAGGGCGGGAACGGAGCCTCCGGCGGGTTGCCCCCGCTTGGGGATTGTCCGTTTCATGCGTACGATTTCATCCATTAAAGCGGTGGCAAAGGTAAGAAATAGCTGACAAATATCCTATATTTCGATTTTCTTCTTACCTTTGCGTGCATCAAAATAGTTGAGACGTTTTCTATGGGAAGTACCGACATGAAAGAAGCGACCATTACGTTCACCGATACCAACGTTGTTTATACCGAAGATAACATCCGCCACTTGGACGACATGGAGCACATTCGTGTGCGCTCGGGCATGTACATCGGGCGGTTGGGCGACGGCTCGCAAAGCGACGACGGCATCTACGTGTTGCTCAAGGAGGTGATGGACAACAGCATCGACGAGTTCAAGATGGGTGCCGGCAAACGCATCGAGGTGGACATCGAGGAGAACTTGCGGGTGCGGGTGCGCGACTATGGCCGGGGCATTCCGCAGGGCAAGCTCATTGAGGCGGTGAGCAAGCTGAACACCGGCGGCAAATACGACAGCAAGGCCTTCAAGAAGAGCGTGGGCCTGAACGGCGTGGGCTTGAAAGCGGTGAACGCTTTGAGCAGCCGCTTCGAGGTGCGCAGTTACCGCGACGGCATGGTACGTGCCGCCGTCTTCGAGAAAGGCGTGTTGAAGAGCGACGTGACCGAGGCCACGGAAGAGGCCGCCGGCACCGCCGTCTATTTCGAGCCCGACGACACCCTGTTCCTGAACTATGCCTTCCAATCGCCCATCGTGGAGACTTTGTTGCGCAACTACACCTATTTGAATACGGGGCTTACCTTCCTCTATAACGGACAACGCATCCTCTCCCGCCACGGCTTGGAAGACCTGCTCAAAGACAACATGACCAGCGAGGGGCTCTATGACATCGTCCACCTGAAAGGGAAAGACATCGAGATTGCCTTTACCCACACCAACCAGTATGGCGAGGAGTACTACTCTTTCGTCAACGGGCAGCACACCACCCAAGGCGGCACGCACCAAAGCGCGTTCAAAGAGCACATCGCCCGCACCATCAAGGAGTTTTTCAACAAGAATTTGGAGTTTGCCGACATACGCAACGGATTAGTGGCCGCCATTGCCTTGGATGTGGAGGAACCCATGTTCGAGAGCCAGACCAAGACAAAACTCGGTTCCAACAACATGTGGCCCGCCATTCCGCAAGAAAACAAGCCCGCCGGCCCTACGGTGAACAAGTACGTGGGCGACTTCATCAAGACCGAAGTGGACAACTACCTGCACAAGAACCCGCTTGTGGCCGAGCCCATGTTGCAGAAGATACAAGAGTCGGAAAAGGAGCGTAAGGCCATCGCCGGCATCACCAAGCTGGCGCGTGAACGTGCCAAGAAGGCCAATCTGCACAACAGCAAGCTGCGCGACTGCCGGTTCCACCTGAACGACGGCAAGGGCAAGGAGCAAGAGGTCCAGTCGTGCATTTTCATCACCGAGGGCGACTCGGCCAGCGGTTCCATCACCAAGAGCCGCGACGTGAACACGCAAGCCGTATTCAGCCTGCGCGGAAAGCCGCTCAACTCCTACGGACTCTCCAAGCGCATCGTTTACGAGAACCAAGAGTTCAACCTGCTGCAAGCCGCCTTGAACATCGAGGAGGGCATCGAGGGGCTGCGCTATAATAAGGTCATCGTGGCCACCGATGCCGATGTGGACGGCATGCACATCCGCCTGCTTATCATCACCTTTTTCCTCCAGTTCTTCCCCGAACTCATCAAGAAGGGACACGTCTTCATCCTCCAGACCCCGCTCTTCCGCGTGCGCAACAAGAAGCTGACGGACTATTGCTACACCGAGGAGGAGCGCCTTGACGCCATCGAGAAGTTGGGTCCCAACCCGGAGATTACCCGCTTCAAGGGGCTTGGCGAGATTTCGCCCGAGGAGTTCAGGTACTTCATCGGCAAGGATATGCGCTTGGAGCAGGTCAACCTGCGCAAGACCGACGCGGTGAGCGAGCTGTTGGCCTTCTACATGGGCAAAAATACGATGGAAAGGCAAGGTTTTATCATCAACAACTTGGTTATCGAAGAGGATTTGGCCTCGTAAAGTATAAAAAGGAAGGAGGGGCACATCATGCGACGAGCGATATTTCCCGGCACGTTCGACCCGTTCACCGTGGGGCATGCCTCGGTGGTAAGAAGGGCTTTGGGCTTTTTGGACGAGGTGGTGGTGGCCATCGGCATCAACGAGAACAAGCATGCCTATTTTCCCCTTGAAAAGCGGGTGGCGATGATACGCGACTACTATAGCGACGAACCGCGCGTGAAGGTGGCCTCCTACAACTGCCTGACGGTAGACTTCGCCAAGCAGGCGCATGCCGACCTTATCATACGGGGCATACGTACCGTCAAGGACTTCGAGTATGAGGAGACCATCGCCGACATCAACCGCAAGCTCTCAGGCATCGATACCATCCTGCTCTTTACCGAGCCCGAACTGACCTGCGTGAGCTCCACCACCGTGCGTGAGTTGTTGCAATACGGGAAAGACATCAGCATGTTCATCCCCCAAGGAATGAAGATTTAAAGCCATAGATAGACATAGATAGAAAGGACGCAAGCAACGATGAAACAGACTCTCTTGACCATAGCCACGGCACTTGTTGCCGCCACCGCCCTGCATGCCCAGACAAGCGACGACCTCCTGCGCAAGCTGCAAATGGCGGAGTTAGCCGTGACCAACCTCTACGTGGACACCGTGGACGAGAACAAGTTGGTGGAAGAGGCCATTACCGGCATGCTCTTGGGGCTCGACCCCCATTCCACCTACAACAACGCCGAAGAGGTGAAGAAGATGAACGAACCCCTGCAAGGCAA